>JAGAUD010000034.1 GCA_017620975.1 Lachnospiraceae bacterium
ACTAACTGGCTTCATTCCGCTTTGCCATTTCTGGTCAAGCTTCCTGAGTTTACTGTCTTTTGGGTTGTGATTCCTTCCATCCAGCTTTTCAGTCAGACTTCCATTTATCACTCGTTCTTGATACGATTCATTCGCATCTCTCTGAATAAATCCAGAGCCGTTGTCCAATTACTTAGACAACTTATTCTCTTGGAATTTTCAGGGTTGCATTACTGTTTATTTGTCAAGGTGCTGTTTGCTGTTGTGTTCCTCAGCAACTCTGTTATCTTATCACAGGTTTTCTGTTTTGTCAACAACTTTTTTCAACTTTTTCAAGTTATTTGTCACATCCGGTCGACTCACTTCACCGTCGCAACGAATATGAGTATATCACTACAATTTACGTTTGTCAACAACTTTTTAAACTTTTTCTACATTTGTGGTTACCATTCGTAACAGAACACTCTTTTACCAGCGTGGTATTTTCATTAAGAAAGGCCGCACTCTCCTAATGAGAACAGCCTTTCCTTTCAGCTATGCTACGATACAGATTTCCTTTTTATCCCTGTCATAATAATATACATGATCCGAAAGGATTTCTTCCGGTAATACCTGAGTCGCATTGACCTCCATCACCATATCCCGAAGAACTTGCGGTTGCTCCTGTCCGGTATCAGTCATCAGTATCACTTCATGCACCGAACTGGGAAGAATGTACAGACTTGCATCCATTTCCTCTGCAATATCCTGCAGCACTCCCGGAAGAATCATAACTGCAGCACCATACATATGCCTTCTATTACTGAGCACTTTCATAGGAATGATTCCTTTCAGATTAAAACCCTCTATATTGCCCTCGGGCATTTCCCGGGTAATCATTTCAGCAAGAATATTCTCCATATCAACCAGTTCCACATCAAACATTTTTCTCGTATTCTTTTGCGCAAGTTTCAGCAATTCCACAGTGTCGGTATTCCATGCTTCCACCTGTACGTTATGAATCAGGATAGAACCATCCCCCAACGTTGCATGTGTAAATGCATAATAAAAGCAGACTGCCAAATCCAGGAATCTGATATGCGGAATCTCTGTGAGCAATTCCCGATTCTTTTCTGCATTAATTAATTTATATGCTATCCGATCCTTTACTTTCTCAAAATATTTATAAAATTCCATATCAACAGGCTTATTCGGCATACCATTCCTGTAACTCATCAGAATTTTATCTATAATAGAGTCCCATGACTCTCCCTCTTCATATTTTTCCAGAAACGCATTCAAATAGATGGTAGGAGTAATATTCTGCTTCTTGCTATAGATTAATAATCCCTGCAGTACCACGCCATTATTCTTCACAATTTCTTTTGTACTTACTTTATAATCCGGACCCAATCGTCCGGCAATTTCTGCCTGCACTTTGGCAGCAAACTCTCTGCTGTTCATAGTATTATCCTTTCCTAATCCTTTATGGGAAATTCTTTTTTTAAATCCTTAGTGGAAAATCCGGCCGAAATGACCTTGACTATATAGATTTTATCTTTTTCAGAATGCCTTACACTTGAATGTGCTGTAGACAAAAATAAAGACAATGGATCAAAAGAATCCATTGTCTTACAAGTTTCAGATAGATATTGCATTATACGCGGGACAGATACTCTCCGGTTCTGGTATCGATCTTGATCTTGTCTCCCTGGTTAACGAACAGAGGTACATAAACGGTAGCTCCGGTCTCAACTACAGCGGGCTTAGAAGCACCAGTAGCGGTATCACCCTTGAAGCCAGGCTCTGTTTCGGTGATCTCCAACTCTACGAAGAGAGGAGGCTCAACAGAAAATACGCTGCCGTTATGGGAACATACCTTACACATCTCGTTCTCTTTCACAAACTTCAGTGCATCGCCTACTGTATCGGTATTCAGAGCAACCTGATCATAGGTCTCGGTATCCATGAAGTAGTATAAGTCACCATCTTCATAAAGATACTGCATATCTTTTCTATCAATACGTGCCTGAGGGCATTTCTCGGTAGGTCTGAAGGTCTTCTCCACAACACCACCACTCTTGATGTTCTTCAGCTTCGTTCTAACGAAAGCTGCGCCCTTTCCCGGTTTAACATGCTGGAATTCGATAATCTGGTAAATATTATTGTCCATTTCAATAGTAATACCATTTCTGAAATCACCTGCAGAAATCATAAATATATTCCTCCTAATATGGTTCACGTTATAATTCTATAACAGTTTATAATAAAAACACTAATTTTTCAACTCTTTTTTTGAAAAAAACAATTATTTCTTCGAAAAACCTGTAATAAAGTCGATAGCCATGAGATATCCGTTCAGTCCCTGACCATAAATCTGTTTATCACAAACAGGAGCCGTCACGGAAATCTTACGAAATTCCTCCCTCTGGGTAATGTCAGAAATATGAATCTCAACCTTCGGAACTGTGATGCTTGCCAGCGCATCCCTTATAGCATAGCTGTAATGGGTAAATGCGCCCGGATTGATGACAATGCCCTCCGTTCCGTCAAAATAAGCTTCCTGAATTCTGTCAATGATAGCACCCTCATGATTGCTCTGGAATACAGTTATATCATGTCCGTCTTTCTTCCCTTTATCCGCAATCATTTGCAAAAGATACTGATAATCCTGTGTACCATAGACACTCTTCTCACGGATTCCCAGAAAATTCAAATTGGGGCCGTTGATTACAAGCAGTTTCATTTTCTTAGTCCTCTCTCGTTTTTTATTGTATTCTGTCATGATCTTGGATATCACTTCTTCCATCTCCAGACCATCCACATCCACTACAATGTCTGCAGCAGCTTCGTAAATATCTTTTCTCTGCTTTAACAGGTTAGTAATCCTTTCCAAAGGATCCTCACATTGAAGCAACGGTCTGGTATCATCATCTTTCAGCCTCTCATACACAGTCTGTGGCTGAATTCGCAGATATACAACTGTTCCAATCTGCTTAAGCAGCTTCTGATTCTCCTCCCGAAGAGGTGTCCCGCCCCCTACAGAAAGAATCTTGTGATGAAGTGTGTCGGACAATTCTTTCAAAAGCGCAGTCTCTTTTTCCCGAAAAACAGCCTCTCCCTCGTCTGCAAAAATAGCGCTGATGGTCTTGCCTTCCCGCTTTTCAATCATCTTGTCCGTATCTTCAATGGCGCGCTTCATGACGAAAGAAAGCCTGATTCCCACCGAAGTTTTGCCGCTTCCCATGAAACCGATCAGTATCAGATTGTCTTTCTTTCTGTCGTAAGCTTTTTTGTGATATCGATTCTTCTTTCCACTATACTTCATCTTTTGTTCCTCAGGGCTTCCAACATTTTCTCATAAACTTCATCAGCCAGTTCATCACTGATATTCTTACCGGTCCACAGTTCATAAGCGATAATTCCCTGATATAGAAGCATCCTTGCACCGCCAAATGCTCTTCCGCCATTTTCCTGAACACATTCCATGAACCGAGTCTGAATCGGATTAAATATCAGGTCGTAACCTGTATGTACCAATTGATAAAAGGCTTTATCTGATATCAGTACCTCATCTACCTTAGGATGCATTCCCACGCTGGTAGCCTGAATGACCAGATACTTCTTTCTGCTTCCATCACTCAATTTTCCTCCAAGGAAAGCATATTCTGAAAGCGGCAGCACTTCCACAAGTTTCCTGCCCGCATACGCATTTACTTCATCGGCAATGCTGCGTGCTTTATCTACTGTACGGTTCAGAATCACTATTCTGGAAGCACCTTTTTCAGCAAGCAGCACAGCTACTGCTCTCGCGACACCGCCAGCTCCCAGAATCAGTACTTCTTCGCCTTCTATCTTTACACCATCCCTTTCAAAAGCCCTGTAAAGTCCCGGCATATCCGTGTTATACCCCTTAAAACCGTCCTCTACTCTGACCAAAGTATTGACAGCACCAATCCGCTGTGCCAACGGATCAATCTGTTTTAAATAGGGAATCACATCGCTCTTAAAAGGCACTGTCACATTACATCCCAGCAGATTCAATGCAAATGCTCCTCTTACCGCATCTCCCACATATCCCTGTGGAATGCGAAAAGGAACATAGACCAGATTTTCCCCCGTATTCTCTGCCAGATGATTATGAATCAGGGGAGACAGAGTATGCTCTACAGGATTCCCGAATACCCCACAGGTCCTGGTATGTCCGTTTATCATGATCTTTTCCTCCGATGATAAAAATAAAGTACTATTTTTTCCAATTTCCGCTTCAGCACAATTTGAATCTCTTCTCTTGGATGAATCGGTTTCACAAGGTAAGTGCGTATCCCCGCCTTCTTTGCTCCCCACACATCTGTAAAAAGCTGATCTCCCACAAACACAGTTGTGGCAGAATCCGTTCCCATCATCTGCATTGCCTTTTCATAGCCTTCTTTTCCGGGCTTTCCGGCTTTAAAAATGTAACGGGACTTTACCTGATCGCTGAAAGGTTTTACTCTTGGCTCCTTGTTGTTGGACAAAAGAATTGTATCAAATCCGATTGCCTTAAGGCTGCGAAACAGTCTGACAGCCTGCCTGTCCGCCGGTGCACCGTGGGGAACCAGCGTATTGTCAATATCAAAAATGATTCCTCGAAAGCCCTGTCTGTGCAATTTCTCATAATCAATTTTGTATGCACTTATGGCTTCATAATCCGGATAAAAACGTTCTAACATGTTATCCTCTCTTAACTGCGCTTTTTCTTTTTTAACATCTGATTATAAACTGCTGCAAATATCATTTTTAAAATGGTAGCTCCCAGCATAATCATAACTGCCAGTGCCAAAAGCCGGTAAGCCATAGACTGAAATCCGGGATACCAGGTTGTCTCCATGGCAAATTTATTGCCGTAGAAAATAAATAATACTAACAGCAGTGCTATAAACAGACATACCAATCTGATTTTGTCTGCAATCTTGACTCTCTTCATTGCTTTCTGTAAATCTACATCTTCACTCAGCTTTGTCATTTTCTTGCTCCATTTCCACCTATCATTTCAGAACGCTTCTCAGCTCGTCCATAAATGTATTGATATCTTTAAACTCCCGGTAAACAGAAGCAAACCGCACATATGCTACGGCATCCAGATCTTTCATCTTATTCATTACCATTTCTCCAATGACCTGGGAAGATATTTCAAGCGCCCCCATATCGTATAACTCATTCTCCACTTCGTTCACCAGACCGGAAATCTGATCCGCACTTACCGGTCTCTTGTGGCAGGCACGAAGAATGCCACCCTCCAGCTTTGTACGATCATAAGCTTCCCTGTTCTCATCTTTCTTAATAATGATCAAAGGAATCGTCTCTACCTTTTCGTATGTGGTAAATCGTCTTCCACATTCATCACAGGCTCTCCTGCGGCGAATTGCATTGTTCTCAGCAGGTCTGGAATCAATGACTCTTGTATTTTCACGGCTGCAGTAAGGACACTTCATTTGTACCTCCATTCTGCCAAAATTAAGGCGCTTTCTTTTTCTACATTGTAATGTATTTACCTCTATCTGTCAATGAAAAACCCTCTTCTCAGCATTTTATGTCGACCAAAATGATGTCCGGCCCAATCTGTCTGATATCTTTAAAATGTATGACAATTTCCGGTTCACATCGCATAAAGCTGAATACTTTACTGCACCCCGGGACCATGATTTTGCGGATGCAGCCGCTGCATTCATCAAACTCCAGATCACACACGCGCCCCAGCTTCTTACAGTCCCTGATATTGATGACATCCTTACATTTTAATTCTGAAAAAAGCATTTTTTCACCATTCTCGCTTTTTCTATAATATATTCTCCAAAGCCTTACATGGGCACCTCTTTTTTCTATTTGGAAGTATATCCTGCCCGGAATCGCACATAATGTTAACAGAAGATTTGCCAAAGATAAAACGAACAATTTTCCACACAGCAAACAGGGAGGCAACATAAATGGCACAGGGAAAAGTAGAAATCTGCGGCGTTAACACATCCAGACTTCCGCTCTTAAAAGCTGAAGAAAAAGAGGCTCTCTTCTCCAGAATCGAAGCAGGAGACAAACAAGCCAGGGAAAAATATATTGAAGGGAATCTGCGGCTGGTCTTAAGTGTCATCAAACGATTCTCTTCCAGCAATGAAAATGTAGATGATCTGTTCCAGATAGGATGTATTGGATTGATCAAAGCTATCGATAATTTTGATTCTACCCTAAATGTAAAATTTTCCACTTACGCCGTACCCATGATTATCGGTGAAATAAGAAGGTTTCTACGGGATAACAATAGCATCAGGGTGTCCAGATCCTTAAAGGACACCGCTTATAAGGCAATCTATGCCCGCGAAAATCTCACCAGAAAAAACCTGAAGGAGCCTACCATCGAAGAAATTGCGGCTGAGGTGGGTATCTCCAAGGAGGATATTGTATATGCCATGGATGCCATCCAGAACCCCATGAGCCTGTACGAACCGATCTTTACAGATGGTGGTGATACACTCTATGTCATGGATCAGATCAGCGATAAGAAAAATAAAGAGGAGACCTGGGTGGAACATCTGTCCCTGAGCGATGCTATGAAAAAGCTTAACAACAGGGAACACGAAATCATCTCTCTGCGTTTCTTTGAAGGCAAGACCCAGATGGAAGTGGCCGAAATCATCGGAATCTCCCAGGCACAGGTATCACGCCTGGAGAAAAGTGCGCTCCGTACCATGCGGGCTTATCTGACTGCCTAGCCACAGTGCCGTTTTTCCCTGTGCAAAAGAAAATCTCTGTCAACACTCCTCTTTTGTGTAGGGAAAAACACACCTAAAAAAGATAAAACCAATCATGCTTCCTATCAGATTTGTAAGAATATCATCGATCTGAAAAACCCCTCTGTAGGTCACAAGCTGCATGCATTCTATGGCTAAGCTGGTAAGGAATCCCATTCCGGAACACTTAAGAAAACTTCTTACCTTTTTCATATGCCACGGGCATACAAAGCCAAATGGAATAAACAACAAAATATTTTCTATCGCGTAAGCATTGTTCCTGTCATTGATTCCCCAAGTAGAGAACAGCTTCAAATCCAGCCCTTTCCCCGAGCCACTTTCTCTGGAGAAAAAAGTGATTACCAGAATAATCACTACATACATGTAAAAGCACACTGCTGCCGGTACCGGCACCTTCTCTCTTCTCCTAATGGTCCGCCAGGCATTCATAAGAACACATAGCAACAATACCACTATCCCTGCCAATATCCCATATGGTGCAAAGTGCAGCATTGACGTTAAATCCCGGATAATATATTTCAACATAACTTACTCCATCTTATAGTCTGTCCAACGATCCCAGGAATGCTGCCATCTGTCATGGTCGCTTACCAGTCTATCATTCATCCACGCAACCGCTTCCACCACACCATCCTCTGAAAAGGCGAATTCCGCACTCTGTTTCTTCTCATCCGGTGTCTTAAAGAAATTGAAGGGTTCCGGCCACACCGTCACTTTCAATTTCTTTCCGTCCTCTCCATTAATTCCTTCCAGACGATAACGCATCCCCTGATGGCATCCGGTGAATTCTGTTTTCTTTAAAAATTCCATGGATAATATATCTTCACGTTGAATCATTTTCGTATCCTCAACTGTTTTTCGTATTATTTTATCAGGCAATATGCCCACTTTATTAGTATATACTATCCCTCCCCATTTGCCAAGAGAAAATGAGCAGTCAGGTGCAACTGCTCATTTCTTTTTTCAGCTGTTTCATTATTTTTTTCTCTAATCGCGATATATATGACTGAGAAATTCCAAGAAGACCGGCTACTTCCTTTTGGGTCATCTCCTGTCCGTCTCTCGTTCCCAGACCAAATCTCAGGTTAATGATCGTCTTTTCCCTTTCAGACAGCCTACTGACGGCTTTCAGCAAAAGCTTGCGTTCCACTTCATTTTCAAGATCCTTGTATATCACATCCTCATCCGTTCCCAGGATATCGGATAAAAGCAGTTCATTGCCATCCCAATCAACATTCAGAGGTTCATCTATGGACACCTCCAGCCTTGTCTTGCTGTTTCGTCTTAAGTACATTAGAATCTCATTTTCAATACACCGTGATGCATAGGTAGCCAGTTTGATATTTTTATTGGGGTTAAAAGTATTAATAGATTTGATCAGCCCAATAGTCCCTATAGAAATCAGATCCTCCACTCCCACTCCCGTATTGTCAAACTTTTTGGCAATATACACCACCAGCCTTAAATTATGCTCAATTAAAATGGATTTTGCCTCATCTTCGTATTCAGTTCCCAGGTCATTTATTACCTCTGTCTCTTTCTCGGCTTCCAGTGGCGGCGGCAGTACTTCTGCTCCTCCTATGTAATGGATGTCACCTCTTTTTGGCAGGAGGATATTTTCCCGGCGTACCATTTTGAACTGGAACCTACCCGGTATGGCTATCTTTATGATCATTTTGTTACCTCCGTCTGCGTTTTCCTTCTATCCTGTTCTTCTGTATTTTTCCTGAAGGAGCAGCGGGTTTAAAATCATACAGTATCCGCCCTCCGAAGCAAGTTTCTCATCCACAACTCCTACGTAAATATTTTTACAGCTTATCAGCATCCCCTCTTTATTGATGATCAATTCCGGTATCAAGTAACCATATAAGATACCACTGCTCTTTCCTACCGTATGATACGGAATTACTCGAAATCCTTCCGGCTGCCCGTTTCTCCACAAGCCTTTGAAGATATTTTTTTCTAAAATGCAAACAGGCTTTCCGCTCACCGGTTCGATCAGTCCATTCCCACTGTCAATCAGTGCACTTACCGTAATTCTGGCGCCTTTCCCTATTAACTCCACTTTACAAAGATCTGTTCCTCTATTCTTTTGCACCAGATGAACTGCCTCCAGGAAAACAATTCCGCCCATTCCCATGATGCCAAGGACTCCCGGCCGGAGTCCTGAAGATTGAGGCAGCAGCCGTAACAGCAGAATCATGCATCCTCCCAGTGCGCAGGAAGAAAAAAGCAGCAACGAAAATACTCGTGCAAAAGCCTGTAGTTCATTCAGTCTGAATGTCACAAAAATCATGATGACTGCAGCTGTCGGGAATAAAATCAGCATCTTCAGCCATCCTTTCCCCGGCAAAAGAAAAGGAATCAGATACAAAACAGCGCCCAGAACAGCGCCCAATAGAATCCTTCTGCGCGTGGCAGTGCGCAGACAGATCAGGTTCACCAGTTCCAGGCAATACAGATTCATAACAAAATTGACCAGTAACAGACTGTCTATGTAGATTTCGTAATACACCTTTCTGCTCCTTTCTCCTCTACAGTATACCTGTTATGCATTGCAGAATTTGTCGGAACAGCACAGTATTTTCTCTTATTTTATCTACGTTTTTCGACAGCTGCATTAAAGAAATGCAAAACAAGGCATTCCACCCCATGATTCACTTATCAAGGGGCGAAATGCCTCGTATATCTTTCTTTCAAACTCACTTCGATAATAGAGTAAATAAATTCACATCACATGTCACTATTCAGCAGTTTCAGCAGCTGCTTCGCGATTACTTTCTCTGCAGGAAATCAGGAATCTTTAGGGATTTCTCTTCTACAGAGCTTCTGATATCGCCAGGACGGTTAATGCCTGACAGCGGTCTGGCAGCAGTCGCAGGCTTGGGCTGTGTATAGCCGGTCTGAGCCTGTCCATTCTGGGCAGCATTATTCTGGCTGTAATTCTGCTGGGTATAGCCACTCTGGCTGTAGCCGCCTTGTCCATAGTTGCTCTGGGCGTAATTACCCTGTCCATAAGGCTGCGCCTGCTGTCTCGGCTGGTTCATTCCCTGCAGAGTGTTAGGAACAGTATGTCCCATAGGATTGCGGTAAGGGGGCACATTGGTCTGAACCACATTGGTCTGAGGCGCAACTGCTGCATCTTCCAGACCGGTAGCGATTACTGTGATCACGCAGCTGTCGGACTTTGTGTCATCATACATGGCACCGAAGATAATATTCACTTCATCTCCTGCCATATCCTGTACATAGCTTACTGCGTCAGAAGCATCTGACAATGTAATATCACCGGATACATTGATAATAACATGTGAAGCTCCGGAGATTGTGGTCTCAAGAAGAGGACTTTCTACAGCCATCTTGACAGCTTCCAGGGCCTTATCATCGCCCTTGCCTTCTCCGATACCGATATGTGCGATACCCTTGTCCTTCATGACAGTCTGTACGTCAGCAAAGTCCAGATTGATGATAGCGGGTACATTGATCAGGTCGGTAATTCCCTGTACAGCCTGCTGAAGCACTTCATCAGCTTTCTTCAGAGCCTCCGGCATTGTAGTTCTGCGGTCTACGATTTCTAACAGCTTGTCATTAGGAATTACAATTAAGGTATCTACATTCTCTTTAATCTTCTCAATTCCTGCCAAAGCATTGGTCATGCGTACCTTGGCCTCAAAACGGAAAGGCTTGGTCACTACGCCGACCGTCAGGATCCCCATATCCTTTGCAATCTTGGCAACTACAGGAGCTGCACCGGTACCGGTTCCGCCTCCCATACCACATGTTACAAATACCATATCTGCGCCCTGAAGTGCTGCTGCAACATCTTCAGCACTCTCCTCAGCAGCCTTTTCACCGATTTCCGGCTTGGCACCGGCACCAAGTCCCTTGGTAAGTTTCTCACCAATCTGTAAAATTCTGGGAGCCTTACACAGTTTCAGAGCCTGCTTATCGGTATTCACCCCAATGAAATCTACACCGTCAATCTCTTCATCTACCATTCTATTTACAGCATTGTTACCTGCACCACCAACACCTACTACTATGATCTTGGCAGCAGATTCAGCATCGTTTGTCTTAATCTCCAGCAAAGGTTCGTCCTCCTTCATTCTTTTAAATTCCATATATTCTATCATATAATTATTTTACAAATTAATCAACCCATTTTTTAAGAAATTTGCAATGTTTCTTTCGCTTTTTTGCTCTTTTTTCTACTCTTCCAGCTGAAACGAAACATCTGTTCTGTCCTGCGTCAGATTTTCCATCCGCAATGTTCCTTTTTTTCCTTCCAGCTTCGCCAAAAACTGCGGCAGAAGCATCATTTTGTTTTCCAGCTGACTGCTGTCATCGCCTAAGGCTGCTTTTATTTCTCCGAAATAAATGGTTATTTCTCCGGATGAATGAAAAAAAATCGTGTCTGCCTCCAATTCATACTTGTCCAACAGTTTGGTAAGATTCATGACATTGTCAAACACCGCTCCATCCTCAACAGGCAATTTATCCCCAAGCACCATGTAGTCAAAGCTAAGACCGGTTATCTGGGGAACCCCCTCTGTCTTCACATCGGAGCATTCCACCACATATCCGTCCTTATCAAAGTACATACAGGAATCCATATACCGGATATAACCTGCAAGTGCTTTTTCATATACAATGATCTTGATGGTATCCGGCGCAAGGATATCCACATCCATCACATCTACAAAAGGGATATTTTCAATCCCCTTATTTCGGTACTTAAAAGACAGATAAAGCGAATTATTTCCCAATGGTCCCTGCATCACAAATTCTTTGATTTCCTCCCGGGAATAATGAAGATTGCCTTCCACATACACATTCTTCACGGTATGTCTTTGCAGCACAGCAATCATTATCATTGCCAGAATACAAAGCAGCACAACGGCTGCCAGTAACCATGTGATTTTTCTCTTTTTATTCTTGTTATACACTGTAAATCCGCGCTCCTAACTCTCTGAGATCACGACAGATATTCTCATAGCCTCTGTCGATATAGCGGCATCCTCTGACAACAGTCTCTCCCTCTGCGATCAATCCGGCCACTACCAGTGCTGCACCTCCTCTCAGCTCTACGGCTTCCACTTCACGTCCTTCTAATCTGGTCGGTCCCCTTACAATCACTCTGGCTGCATCCAGCTGGCGGATATCAGCTCCCATTTCTCGTAAAGGCTCTACTACGCGGAAGCGATTTTCAAAAATAGTTTCTTCAATCAGACATTCTCCATCAGCGGCTGTCATTGCCGTAAGGGCCACAGACTGAAGATCTGTAGGAAAATCTGGATAGGGCAAAGTTATCAGTTCCCTGACCCCCAGCAGTCTTTCGGGAGCCTGCACATACAACCCGTTCTCTGATTTCTGGTACTCTGCTCCCATAAAAGAAGCCAGTTCCAATACCGATGCCATCTGATGCGCAGGTGCCTCTTCCAATAAAACACAGCCTCCTGCAGCCAAACAAGCCAGCAGATATGTGCCTGCTACGATTCTGTCAGCCGGCACAGTATAATGTGTTCCCCGCAGTACTTTTCCTCCGGAAATGCACAGACAGTCCGTCCCAACACCTTCTATATCTCCGCCGCAGGCAAGAAGATATCGGCACAGATGCTCCACCTCCGGTTCTCTGGCAGCGCCATGGATCTTAGTCTTCCCTTGTGCGGTAACCGCCGCCAGAATAATATTTTCCGTGGCTCCCACACTTGAGATGTTCCAGTGGATATCAGCACCATGCAGTCCTTCAGGCGCCTTTCCACAGATTCTGCCGTCCTTTTCTTCAAAGACTGCCCCCATCTGCTGCAGCGCCTCCAGGTGCAGGTCAATAGGTCTTTTGCCAATAACACAGCCTCCCGGATACTCCATCACGACCTCTCTGTTTCTCCCAAGCAAAGCTCCCATCAGAAAAAGTGAAGAGCGCATTCCGGTAATAGCTTCCGTCGGCATCTTAGACTGCGTCACATTACCGGCATCCACTTTGATACCATTCCCTTCCCAGCAGACCTTGCAGCCCAGCGCATTCAGAAGCTGAAGCATCTGATACACATCACTGATCCTGGGACAATTGCTGATGATACTTTCATCCTTGGTAAGTATCGTTGCCGCCAGAATCGGCAGCGCAGCATTCTTGGAACCATGTATCCTGACACTGCCCTGCAGACTGACACCTCCGTGAACATGAATCGCTTCCATATAGCACCATCCGGTTTCAAAAAATTATAACCTGATTTATTCTATGTACCGGACTTGTACAGGGTACCTTGTACTATACTTCTTTCAGCTGAATCCGTTTGGCTACGCTGAGCACCAGCCCCATCTCTATCAGCAGGAACATGACAGAGGAACCGCCGTAACTGATAAAGGGCAAGGAAATTCCGGTATTTGGAATACTATTGGTTACTACGGCTATATTTAAAATTACCTGAATGGCAATGTGGCCGATAACGCCTACAACCAACATGGCACCGAACAGATCAGGTGCATTATTGGCTATAATCATCATTCTCCAAAGAAGAAGAATGAACATTAAAATAACTGCCACTGCACCGAATAGCCCCAGTTCTTCACAGATAATGGAAAATATCATATCGTTCTGAGCTTCCGGCAGGAAATTCAGCTTCTGCATACTCTGTCCAAGACCTTTTCCCCAGATACCCCCGCTTCCGATGGCGTAAAGAGCCTGTAGTGTCTGGAAGCCTGTGCCTTCCGGATCTGTCTCAGGATGAAGCCAGATGGCAATTCTTCTGATTCGGAAGCCACCTTCGGATGTCTCCATATTGATGATTGCATAGACAAGCGCAATCACTCCCGCAACAGCTCCTGTGCCTATCACAAGATATTTCTTATAATGAGGATCTGCCACAAAGATCATGAGCAAAGAAATACCCACTACGATAATGGCAGAACTTAAGTTACTTGTAATCCTCCAAATCATGATTGCCTGAGGTAACGGCGCTAAAAACATCAAAATAATACCTTTAAAGGTACCTGCCTTCTTTCCCAGCTTGCATACCAGGCATGCCAGGAACAGAATCATACACAGTTTCGCCACTTCCGCCGGCTGCACCTGTAAAGGAATTCCGGGAATCTTGAACCATCTTCTCGCACCATGGCTGGAAATGCCAAGGGGTGTCAGAACCACCGGTATGATGGCTATAGACACCACATATGCAAGAACCGCAAACTTCTCCCAGAAATGATAGGGTATGTTGGCTACTACCGTCATGGCGATCAGCCCCAGTATACTTGCCAGCAGCTGCTTCTTCAAATACTGGGCAGAATCCCCATATTCCAGATAAGCCGTATAGGAACTGGCAGAGTAGATCATCAGCATACCAAAGCCCAGCAGGAATAATATTATGAACAGCAGACTATAATCAAAAAAGTATTCAGATTTATTATTCTTCTTTTTTTGTTTTCTTCTTTGTGCAGCCACCGGCATCACTCCTTAAGACTATTAACATATTCTTTAAACAAATTTCCTCTAACCTCATAATTTGGGAACATTCCCCAGCTTGCACACGCCGGAGATAACAATACGGCATCACCTGCTTCTGCCAGTTCAGTACACAGCTTCAGGCACTCTTCATAGGTATCTGCAAAACGGATCTGCTCGATACCATGGGCTCTGGCACACTCAGCAATTTTCTCTTTCGTCTGTCCGATCAGTACCAGCCACTTTACTTTCCCATCAAAGCTTTCGATCCATTCATCATATTCGTTATGTTTATCATAGCCCCCTGCGATCAAAATAGTGGGCTTTCTCATAGCACGGATTCCCTGGATGGCTGCATCCGGATTAGTGCCCTTAGAATCATTATAATAATCCACACCACCCTTAGCAGCTACAAATTCGATCCTGTGCTCTACTGCTTTAAAGTTCTTTACCACTTGAAGAATCGTATCCATAGGAACCTGCAGACCTCTTGTAACGGCAATCGCCGCCATCACATTCTCTGCATTGTGGATACCTACCAGATTCATATCACTGTAAATATTCATAAGCTCTGTTACCTTACCATCCTGAGCAAGGCAGATCATATCATTTTTTATAAAATAGCCTTCCTGAAGTTCCTCTTTAGAGGAGAAAAACACCACTTTTGCCGGACATCGGCTTCCAAATTCGCGGGTATAAGGGTCATTATAATTCAGCACGCAGATATCATCTTTTGTCTGTGATGATGCAATTGCTTCTTTGGCAGCAACATAAGCCTCCATGGTATGATGTCTGTCCAGATGATCCGGAGTGATATTTAATATAGCCGATACTTTCGGGTGGAACGTATGTATCGTTTCCAGCTGGAAACTGCTGATTTCTCCGACTGTCACTGTATCCGGTCCGGTTTTCATAGATTCCAGTGTGTACGGATTGCCGATATTTCCTACTACGAATACCTTTCCGGCTCCCAGATGAGCTTTCATGATTTCGCCCACCAAAGTGGTGGTCGTAGTCTTACCGTTTGTGCCGGTGATTGCAGCCACTTTTCCCTGCTCACATAAATATCCCAGTTCGATCTCACCAAGAATAGGGATTTCGTTATCCCTCATATGATTGATCCAGGGAAGATCCGTGGGTACCCCAGGGCTTAATACGATCTGATCAATGCCAAGATCGGACGGCAATTCTCCCGCGATACAAGTTGCTTTCGAATCTTCCGGAAGCTTGCGTTTAATATCCTGCTCAGTCAACTTACTGTTGCTGTCATATAAAATCACTTCTGCTCCCTGCATTTCAAGGAGCTTTACTGCTGCTATTCCACTGATACCCGAACCGACTACCAGATACTTTTGTCCCTTCATAATACGACCTCCACATTTTACAACTTACTCTTCATTATAGTTCATAATCCCTAAATAGGGAAGAATATTTTCAAAAAGTTGTCTGACGATAGGTGCTGCCACCTGTCCTCCATAATACACCCCCTGAGGATTGTTGACAATAGCAAGTGCAATCACCTGCGGATCATCTGCCGGAGCAAATCCTATGTAGGATGCAATATATCTGCCGCTGCCTCTGGGCAGTGTCTGACTGGTGGCTGTCTTGCCCCCGATTCGGAATCCTTCGATTTTACCGTTCTTGCCGGTTCCTTCCGAAACCACCAGTTCCAGTATTTCTCTCATAGTAGCTGAGGTTTCCTCGGACACTATGCCCTCCTGTACCGGATATTCCAGGACTTCCATTTCCGTCTCCTCCGTATTCATAACTTTTACGCCAAAATGGGGAGTTACCCTGTTGCCGCCATTGATAATAGAGGAAACGGTGGTCACCAGCTGCATCGGCGTAATCTGAAAAGACTGACCGAAAGATACAGTAGCCAATTCTACATTTCCCATATCCTCTTTGCGGTGCATGATAGTTCCCGCTTCTCCCGGAAGATCCACACCTGTTTTGGTTTTTAGTCCGAATTTTTCAAAATATTCATAATATTTATCTACTCCCAATCTCAAGCCTACGGTAATGAATACCGGGTTACAGGAATTCATGGTTCCCTGTACAAAAGTTTCTCCTCCATGACCTGCTACCTTATGGCATTTAATTTTCCTGTCATCTACAATGATGTATCCGGGACAGCTGAAAGTACTCTGTGGTGTCACCACACCTTCCTCCAGCCCGGCAGCTGCAGTGATGATCTTGAACGTGGAACCCGGTTCATAAGTATCATTGATGCAGCCATTACGCCACATTTGATTCAGAAGTTCCTGTTTTTCGGTATCGGATATATCGGTGTCTGCATCTACAGTTAATTCATAAGGATTGTTCAAATCAAACTCCGGTACGTTGGCCATGGCTAATATTTCACCATTCTGAGGATTCATGACCAGGATGGATACACTCTCCGCTTCCTTTGCAGCCATGGCCTGCTGTGCCAATTGAGTTGCATAGGATTGTATATTCATATCAAGACTGATATACAGATCCTTTCCATTCACAGGCTCTATCCTGCGCTCCCCTTCTTCCTCCACCTCTATACCGGAAGCATCCGTTACCGTCAGGATTGTGCCGGAGGTGCCTTCCAGATATTTTTCATAGACTACCTCCAGACCGATGATTCCCTGGTTATCGCTGCCGGTAAAGCCAAGAACTTTACTTGCCAGTTCACTATATGGATAATAGCGCTTGTAGTCTTCGTCCACTTTTACCCCGGCCAGATCGTACTCCCGGATCCTGTCACCGATTGTCTTATCTACATTACTTTTGATTCTTTCAATAGAACTATACTTTTCTACTCTTTGTGTTACATATTCCCGTGACAAATCTAATTCTTTGCAAAGTACATCGATTACAGTTTCAGCATCATCTATTTGACTGTGGATAACTGATACGGTACAAACTGTTCTGTTGTCTGCAATCACCGTGCCATTGCAGTCTATGATCCTGCCCCTTGCCGCTTTGATGCTACGTTCTCTTTCGTGAAGCTGTGTGGCCAATTCTGAATAGTATTCAGCTTTCCACACCATCAGATAAACAAGTCTGCCAAATAATCCTACCAACACAAGAATGCAAAGAACGACTGCTATCGTAATTTTCTTCCTGTGTGCTGTCTTTTTTAGTTTACTGAGCATATAACACCTTACCATACGGTATTACTATACTCTATTCCGTAAAACCCGGATTCATTACTCCCCATTTCCTCCATCCATTCCTGCCGGAATGGCATCTACTGTTTTGTTGATCAACTCTCCCGTCTCAGCATCCAGATAATTCCCGTTAGAAGGATCCACACGATAACCTGTCCCCGGGTCTATGGGAAAGTTCATCCAATCCGGCAGGTTTTCTCCCTGACCGCCATCTTCTGTTCCTTCGCCCTTATCCTCGCCCTGGGTCTGTTCTAAATCATCCTGCTCAGGGCTCTGGGTATACTGACTGGTGATTTCCAGCTGTTTTTCTTGCAGTTCCTTGATTTCATTTTCGGAAAGTTCTTCTGTCATATAAATATTCAGGTAAGGCAGAATCTCTGTCAAAATATTTCGAACGATACCGGTAGCATAACTTGCCTTATCCTGTCTCTCCGCGTTGGCTCTGTCCACCACCACGTATATTGCAATCTGAGGATCATCAGCAGGTGCATGCCCCATAAAGGATACTACATACTCACCATTTCCTCTTGGAAGTGTCTGGGCCGTACCGGTCTTACCACCGATGGCATATCCTGCCGGTCTTGCTGTCTGTCCGGTTCTCTGGCTACCACCCTCTTCCATAACAGTTGCTCTGCAGTATTGTCTGATTTTCTCAGACGTGGACTCAGAAACAACCTGCTTCAAAATCCTGGGTTCAATGGTCTCAATCGTTGCTCCTGAAGAATTGGTAATCTTGTCTACTACATGAGGCTCGTAATAATAACCACCGTTGATCAAAGCGCTGTAGCCTGCAATCATCTGAATCATCGTTACATTAAAGTTCTGTCCAAAGGAATTGGTTGCCAGATCAGCCTCCTTCATATTCTCCAGAGGCCAAAGCAAGCCGGCAGTACGTGCCTCTCCCGCCAGGTCAATATTAGTCTTTAAACCGAAGTTAAATATTTCCTGGAATTTACAAAATCCTTCCGCTCCAAGTGTCTCTGCTATCTTCATCAGTGCTACGTTGCAGGACCATGCAATGGAATTCTGTACCGTAACAGGACCGTGACCATAGCCGCCATGACAATGAATGTTATGGCCGCCTCTTACCAGTACACCGTTACACTGATACACTTCGTTGCCGGTGATGGCACCCTCTTCCAGGGCTGCTGCTACTGTAAAAGGCTTCGCCGTAGAACCCGGTTCATAAGTATCTGAAATACAGAAATTTTTCCACAGATTATTCAGATTCAGATAAAGCTCGTCCTGGCTCCATCCATTTATGATTTCCTCCGTGATAACGGTATCTGTCCTATGCAGTTCCATATAGCCGTTTTCATTCTCTATCTCTTCCACCATCATGGCACCAAGCAAAGAAGTGGTATCCTTTGTATTATTTAAGTCATAATAGGGATAGTTAGCCATAGCCAATACTTCACCTTTTTTCACATCATAAACAATGGCACCCAGATTCTCCGCGCCATTACCAGGTCTTACCGTATCGGCATGCTCATCATTAAACTTCTTTAAATACTTTTCCACTACAGCCTGAATATTAGCGTCTATGGTGGTATGTATGGTATAGCCATCTACAGCCGGCTTCACCGTCCGCTCCAGCGTGGAATCTTCTGTCAGGTATCCGTATTCTCTTCCTTTTGTCCCGTTCAGTATATCATTATAATACTCTTCCAGTCCATAACTTCCCACATTATCTTTACCGGTAAAGCCAATGATATCGCACGCCAAAGAATTTTGGGGATAAATCCTCTTATACTCCTCTTCGAACCATACCCCTTTGATCAAGCTGTCATCCGCACTCATAGCAGATTTAAAATCCTTGATTTCATCATAAGTAAGCTGCTTTTTCATCACCTTATAGGAAGCAGTGGTATGAGTCGTGACATACTCCCTCACTTCATTGGAATCCAGTCCAAAATCGTTGTTCAATGCCTCAATGGTAGGCTCCAGATATTTTTTATCCTGATACAACATATTCTTGGCATCAATGATCAGATTATACACTTTTTCACTGGTAGCCAGTGTGGTACCTCTTGCATCCACAATATCTCCGCGCTTAAAAGGAAGTGTGGTACTGTCATAACCTCGCTGCGCCAAAACCTGTTTCTTGTACTGCTCGCCGTTTTCCCCGGAAATCCAATATAGCCTGACGCATAATCCGGCAAAAGCCAGTAGTACAAAAAAGAACAGTACCACCAGCTTTTTCTGCATTTTTATTGAAAATTTTCTTTGTTTTCTTTGTTCGCTCACTTACAGCACCTCTAATCTCCTGCAACACGTCTCAGGTAATCATTTCCTTCACTGGTATACGTTATAATCTGTCCCTCTGATGCATAAGTCATTCCCAGTTCCCCGATAGCGATACGCTTAATTTCTTCCACATCGATGCTGCTGTTAATTCGGTTAAGTGTCTCATCATTGCTGAGTTTCAAATTGTTCAGTTCCTGTTCCTTAGTTGACACAACCTCTGCGGCTCTGGTCACCTTTGATTGAATCTGCAGATAATTCACCAGCACAATACCGGTACAACATAGCGCTGCCACCAGAAATACTACATAGCCCAAACTCATGTGATGAGCCTTTTCTCTGTTCTTTCTGGCCTCATTGCTGATAGAATGGCGTGGCTCTTCCTCCAGCGTTCTGACAAAGTCCTGTTTCCTTGCCAGATTATCATTTATATAAAAATCATTTCTGCTATATCCGTATTCTGTATGTTTATTTGTTCTATAGCTGTTTTCTCTGCTGTTTCTATACTCTGTATGCGCCATTGTCGCCACCTACTCCTTTTCAAATACTCTTAGTTTTGCACTCTTGGACCGGCTGTTGTCCGCCAGTTCCTCTTTGCCCGGCAAAATGGGCTTGCGGCTCACCACTCTGCCCTTCGGTACTTTGCCGCAGACACACACCGGGAATTCCGGCGGACAGGTACACGGATGCTCTGCATTCCTGAAAGCAGTCTTTACAATCCTGTCTTCCAGGGAATGGAAAGTTATGATGCAAAGCCTTCCTCCGGGACGTAACAGTTCTATCATGTCTTCCAGCGAATCCCGCAACACTTCCAATTCTCTGTTACACTCAATCCTGATAGCTTGAAATGTCTGCTTGGACGGATGGCCGTTCTGCCGCATTTTGGCAGGGATGGACGCCTTTATAATTTCGTTCAGTTCAAATGTAGTTTCTATAGACTTCTTTGCCCGTTCTATTACAATGTGCTTGGCTATATTCTTGGCAAACTGATCTTCACCGTAATCTCTGATGATTCTGAAAAGTTCCATCTCAGAATATTCATTTACAATGGTACGAGCTGTCAAAGTCTGGCGCCTGTCCATTCTCATATCAAGAGGAGCATTGAACCGATAAGAAAACCCTCGCTCCTCCGTATCCAGCTGGTAAGAAGAGACTCCCAGATCCAATACGATTCCATCCACTTTCTCAATTCCCAGTTCCGCCAAGGCTGCTTTCATATTGCAGTAGTTATTCCGTAGGATTGTTACTTTACCTCCAAAAGGTGCAAGACGCTCACCGGCTGCCTTAATGGCATCTTCATCCTGGTCAATACCAATGAATCTGCCGTCCTCCAACCTCTTACATACCTCAGAAGCATGTCCGGCGCCTCCCAGTGTACCGTCTACATAGATACCACCCGGCTTAATGTTCAGTTGTTCAATTGTTTCCGCCAGCATTACAGAATAATGATTAAATTCCATAAGTCGTATCCTTTCTGCCCGAGCTTGTGGTCTGTTAAATTGTAATACCGATGCTTTCCATCGATTCACCGATTACATCCATATCATCATCCGAATTCTCAATTATCCACTTATCACGATCCCAAATCTCAATTCTACTTCCTACTCCTACCAGAACCACATCCTTGTCAATCTCCCCAAATTCTCTCAAATGTTGGGGCAGCAGGATTCTTCCCTGCTTGTCCACCTCTACATCTGCGGCACCCGCCAGGAAGAAACGGGCAAATTTTCTGGCATTCTTATTTGTAATCGGCAGTGCTTTCAGCTTCTCTTCAAATACTTTCCAGTCATCATTGGAGAACGCAAACAGGCAGCCATCCATCCCCTTTGTCACCACAAATTGCTCACCGAGAATCTCCCGGAACTTCGAGGGAATTATCAACCTGCCTTTTGTATCAACCGTATGATTGTACTGACTCTTAAACACTGCAATCACCGCCTAACACAACTGCTGTAATCTCTAACTTCATCCACAAGCATCATAAGTGGTCTGCCACAAATCATAGGGAAAGTCACCCACTTAACACCACTTTCCGCCACTTTCTACCACTTTTACAGTAATTTTAATATATTCTTAATGATTTGACAAGTAAAATCGTAAACAATTTTTTTCCCAAATTTAACAAAAAATGCGGCGTGTCCTTTCGGCACGCCGCATTTTTTGTCTCATCAACAACATCTAGTATTCTATTTTTTCTCCCATACTATATTTAGTATTTTACTCACTCCACTTTCCAGAACTTACCAGCATTTTTTATTAAACCACACTTTCCTTTTTTAAGCATCTGCCTGATCACCGCATCAGCCGCCACTGCAAACAACAACATGCACAGTGCCAGCATCTGCGAAACCGCAATCGTAGTTCCGGGAATCAGCAACTGATCAGTTCTCAGCCCCTCTATCAGGAACCGCCCCAAACCATAACCACCAAGGTACATCAGACAGATTTCACCATGGAACTTTTTATGACTGCTGTAAAGTAAAAGCAGCGCAAATATCACCAGATTCCACATTGATTCATAAAGAAAGGTAGGATGCACCTGAATGTAATTGGTTCCATCCACAATATGGGCTGCGATATTTTCCGAAATATCTCCGTTTCTCACTGCTTCTATAGGAAGTCTCATAGCGAGGAAATTATCAGTGTATTCGCCGAACGCTTCCCGGTTCATGAAATTGCCCCATCGGCCTATAATCTGACCAAGAATCAATCCCGGCACCGCAGTATCACCCATCTGAAACGCATTCTTCTTTTTGATGACTGCATAGACGAACAGTGTCGCAAATGAAGCAATGACTGCACCATAGATAGCCATTCCGCCATTTCTGGTATTCAGGATGCTGAGCAGATCATTTTTATAAAGATCCCACGAAAATGCCACATAATACAATCTGGCACCAATAATGGAGAAAATGATTGCATAGATTGCAAAATCCCAATACGTATCAGGATCCTGGTTCGTCTTTTTAGCATTGTGCACCGCCATCAAAAGCCCGGCCAACACACCAATTCCGATAATCACACCATAGTAAGCAATTTTAAATCCAAATACGGAAAAGCTCTTAGGAACATTTTCCAGATAAATCCCAAGATGCGGGAATGCGATATCCCCGGCGTTCATTATTTCCTGCATAACTTTACCACCTTATACATTGAAACGGAACAGAATCACATCGCCGTCCTGAACTACATACTCTTTACCTTCCATCCTTACCATACCTTTTTCTCTGGCTGCTGCAAGGGACCCCTGCTCCAGCAGATCTTTGTAATTTACCACTTCTGCTTTGATAAATCCTCTTTCAAAGTCAGAGTGGATCTTACCTGCTGCCTGAGGAGCTTTCGTACCCACTTTGATGGTCCATGCTCTTGTCTCATCTTCACCGGATGTCAGGTAACTGATCAGTCCCAACAGATGATAGCTTGCTTTAATTAGCTTCTCCAGACCGGATTCCGAAAGGCCCAGTTCCTCTAAGAACATAGCCTTTTCATCATCCTCCAGCTCAGCAATCTCCTGCTCAATCTGGGCACAGATTACAAATACCTCGCTGTCCTCTCCTGCTGCAAATTCTCTGACAGCAGCCACTCCTTTATTGGAGGCGCCATCATCGGCCAGATCGTCCTCTGCCACATTGGCTGCATAAATAACCGGCTTGTATGTAAGCAGATTATATGATTTGAACAGCTCCAGCTCGTCTTCATCCTCTACTACCAGGCTCTTTGCCATCTTGCCGCTTTCCAGATGCTCCTTGATACGCTCCAGAAGGTTCAGCTCCTTACCCAGGGTCTTGTCCATTCTGGCACCTTTAGCCACCTTGGCAATTCTTCTTTCCAGTATCTCCAGATCAGAGAAAATCAATTCCAGATTGATTGTCTCGATATCTCTCAGCGGATTTACACTGCCATCTACATGGATGACATTGGTATCCTCAAAGCAGCGCACTACATGAACGATTGCATCTACTTCTCGGATATTGCTTAAGAACTGGTTACCCAATCCTTCTCCTTTGGAAGCACCTTTTACCAGACCGGCTATGTCTACGAACTCTATTACGGCAGGTGTCACCTTTTTGGAGTGGTACATGTCTCCAAGAAGCTTCAATCTTTCATCCGGTACTGCTACGATGCCCACATTGGGGTCGATGGTACAGAATGGATAGTTGGCGGATTCAGCGCCGGCTTTGGTTAATGAGTTAAAAAGGGTACTTTTCCCTACGTTGGGTAATCCTACGATACCAAGTTTCATTTTGCCTCACCTCCTACCAAAAAACCCTTGATTTTATGGGCTTTTTCAGACTGGCCATTCAGCTTTACGCCAATTTTACGCCAATTTTCCATTGAATTATATGCACTTATATGTTCACAGCGAA
>JAGAUD010000035.1 GCA_017620975.1 Lachnospiraceae bacterium
AATCCAATCTGGGAGAACTGGCAGGAAGTGGTATGCTGGGGACCTGACGGGGCTCAGCTTTGGTCCGTGAATGTTTCAGATATCCTACAGAACGAAGAAACGAGTGAATATTTTTACATAAGCAGCATGACTGTGGCAGAAGATGGCAGCCTGTATGTTATCTGCACCGGTGACTCAACAAAAATCCTGATATTTGATCAGACCGGTACGCAGACGGATGAAAAGTCGATTCCTGCTAATTCAAACCAATATATCAACAATACATTTGTAAAATCAGACGGTTCCTTACTTTTGATTGCATACAATAATGAATGGACCAAAATGTACGCAAGTACCTATGATATGAAGACCGGCGTGCAGGGGGAACAGGTAGAACTTCTGGGAAGTCTGCCGATGTACAATATTTACCAGGGAACAAATACCGATTTCCTGCTGACCGACAGTCAGGGTGTTTATACCTATAATATTGGTGATACAGAAATTACGAAATTGATGGATTTCGTAAATTCGGACCTTGAGACCAGTTATCTCAGGAATATAGCGATTATCGATGACCGGCAATTTGTTGCTACCTATTCCGACCTTGTAAACTGGGAACCTCATGTGGCAGTATTTACCAGAGTTGAGCCGGAAGATGTTCCTGATAAAGAGGTACTGGTGTTAGGCGCTTATTATTTGGACAGCGAAGTGCTCAAGCATGTGATTGATTTTAATAAGACCAATACAAATTATCGTATTACGGTAAAGGATTACTCTTCCTACAATACAATGGATGATTACATGGCAGGATACACCCAGTTGAATAATGATATTATTGCAGGAAAGATGCCTGATATCCTCATGGCAAACAATAATGTCCCGGTAGCCAATTATATTGCAAAGGGACTTTTGGCAGATGTTGGAAAGCTGATTGAAAACGATGAAGAGCTTTCACAGGAGACCTTCCTGCAGAATGTCTTTGATGCCTATTCCGTAAATGGAGTATTGTATCGTGTGGTTCCTACGTTTTCCGTAAATACTATCATTGGAAAAACCTCCGTTCTGGGTGAAAGAACCGGATGGAACATGGAAGAGTTCATGCAGCTCATGAGCGAGCAGCCGGAAGGCACAAGCAGTTTCGGAGACATTACACGTTCCAGCTTTTTCTATCAGATCATGCAGTATTGTGGTACGGACTTCGTAGATCTTTCTACCGGAAAGTGCAAGTTTGATTCTCAGGAATTTATTAATATGCTGGAGTTTGCCAAGACTCTGCCGGAAGAAATTGAGTATGGTGAGGATTATGACTGGACACAGTATGAATCCCAGTACCGTAATAATAAGACACTGTTGATGAGTTTATATATTTACAGTATCAGGGATTTAAATTACTCAATCTATGGACAGTTTGGGGAAGATGTAAGTTTTGTAGGATTCCCAAGTGAAAATAAGGATGGTTCTGTCGTAAATACTTCCATGAGTTTCACCTTATCAGCCGCTTCTGCTAATCTGGATGGCGCATGGGAGTTCGTAAGATATTATCTGACAGATGAATATCAGGATAACATCCAGTGGCAGCTGCCTGTCAACAAGGAAGCTTTCGAGAAGATTGCACAGGAAGCCACCCAGAAGCCTTATTATCTGGATGAAAACGGTAATAAGGTAGAATACGAAGAAACAGTCTATCTCAATGGAGAAAGCGTGCCGCTGCCTCCTATGAGTCAGGAACAGGTAGACAGGATTGTAGAATTTGTGGAAAGTGTTGATAAAGTATCTTATTACAACGAGGATATTCAGAATATTATTGATGAAGAAGCGGCATCGTTCTTCGCAGACCATAAGACAGCAGCGGATGTAGCCTCCATCATTCAGAAGCGTGTAGAACTTTATGTGAGTGAGAATCAATAATTTTTAAGTGAAGGCTGCGAAGCAGTATGTGTTCATGCTGACTAATAAAAGGCTCAGGAATCTCCTGAGCCTTTCTTTTCAGTGCGCCCGGCAGATCACGTTTTATAGGGCAGTTAAAAAACGTTCTTGATTATTCCAGCGAAAGCGGAATTCCCTTGCACTTTAAATGATTTTCCAACGTCAGCTCATGACCATGCTCCCGCAGCCACTCTTTGTAAATCTTATAATCCGGCATGATTTGCCTCACCATGTTCCAGAAGTCCTTGGAATGATTCATGTGAGTCAGATGACACAGCTCGTGTACTACCACATAGTCCAGCACCCTGGGCGGTGCGAACATCAGCCTGTAATTAAAGGAAAGGGTGCCTCTGGAAGAACAGCTTCCCCAGCGGCTCTTCTGGTCTCGTACGGTAATCGTATGATAGACTCCGCCGGTCAATGTATGATAATAAGCCACTCGTTTGGTAAAATAATCCTTGGCAGCGTTGCGATATCGATTTTCCAGGGCGGCCAGCCTGCGAAGTTCGGCCTGCTCCAGTGTATTTGATAGTATATGCATAGTTTAAGGGGACTCCTTTCCGGCAAAACAGCTATTCTTATTTTACAGGATTGAGTGAGATTTTTCTACCCTTTTGTGCCACCTCCTTGCTATTTCTGTTTTTTTGTGATAACCTTATAGCTGCCCGAAAGTCGATTAAGGAAAATTTTTATCACGGTATCTTGCTGGGGATTCTAGGATTCAAAGAAGCCTGGATAGTGAGTTCTAATAAGGAATCCGGTGACGGATATTATGATATTCAGGTGGAAATGGAAGACGAAGAAATCGGAATTGTCATAGAGGTAAAATATACTCAGGATGGCGACCTTGATGCCGGATGTCTGGAGGCTATGAAACAGATTGCTAAAACAGATTATACGCAGCAGCTGAAAGAGGATGGAATGCAAACTATTTTAAAATATGGTGTTGCGTGTTATAAAAAGAATTGTAAAGTAGTTGTGGAAAGAGATATGTAATATAGAAAAACAGCTTACAAAGAAAGAAGGAAAAATGGCGACTTCATCAGAAAAGTGCTGCATCGTAATCGGTGCAGGTGATTTGACAATAGGTAATATCAATCGTGGAGAGGAGGACCTTGTCATTGCAGTAGACGGCGGCCTTTCTTATTGCAGTGTGCTGGAAATAGAGCCCGATATCCTCATTGGGGATTTTGATTCAGTCAATGAAAAAGAACGACAGGCAATCGATATTTTAAAAGAACAGGTGCCTGACAGAGTGATCGAGTTAAAGCCGGAAAAAGACGAAACAGACATGTTAGCAGCGCTGAAGCTGGGACTTGAATGGGGCTTCCGTTCTTTCAGAATCTACGCTGGAACCGGTGGCAGACTGGATCATACACTGGCCAATATCCAGTGCTTATTGTATCTGAAAAATCAAGGAGCACAAGGGTATCTTTGCGAAGCAAATTCCATGGTTTTTGTGATGAAAGATGAAGAAGTGCGTTTTCAGCCGGGAATGGAGGGATATCTTTCTCTGTTTTCATTGGGAAAAGAAGCCAGGGGAGTAAGCATTCAGGGTATGAAATATCCATTGGATCACTATACAATGAAGAATGATTTCCCTATCGGAATCAGCAATGAATTTATAGGAGAGCAGGGAGTTATCACTGTGGAAGACGGAGAACTTGTGGGGATAGTTCAGTATGTTTGATAGAAGGCTTTCGACGGATGAAAGTGTATGAAATCAGCCCCAAATAGGCAAACAATGAGAAAGAAAAGCTGCGAAGTGACGTAAAATCACAACGCAGCTTAAAATTTTACATTCCGGCTTACTTTTTATCTACTTCAATCACCGCAAAATAATTAGGATTTTCTTCTCGGATTCTGGCGGATATTTTTTCAGTCAATGCCTTATCTGAAAGTTTAAAATCAAAAGGCACCACCACATCGAAAATAATATTAGTATGGGTAGGCCCGGTCACGATTCTGAAATCATGCAGGGTAAGTGCAGAAGATATTTCTGCCAGATACCCGTTTACCAGTCCTTTCAGCCGATTGGTTTCAGGATCATTGATGCAAACAGGATCCATGTGAATCACTGCATGGCAGTGCAGTCTGTTTCTCAGGTCATGCTCAATCAAATCTATCATATCGTGCATGGTCAGAATATCACCGTCCGCAGGCACTTCTGCATGCAGGGAAATCAACACCCTGCCGGGGCCGTAATTGTGGACGATCAAATCATGAATACCAATGACACCCTCATAAGACATAACGATATCATTAATCTGCTGAACAAATTCCGGATCCGGTGCCTGCCCCAGCAGAGGACTGATGGTATCCTTAGCAGCGCTGATACCGGCAAGGCAGATGAACAACCCTACAACGATGCCGCAATAGCCGTCAATCTGAATCCCGGTAAAATGAGCTACCAGAGTAGCGATTAATACAACAGTAGTAGCTGCAGTATCGCTCAAGCTGTCGGTTGCAGTAGCCATCATGGCGGCAGAATCCAGCTTCTTGCCGATTTTCCTGTTATAATAAGCCATGTAGCACTTGACTGCGATGGAAGCAATCAGAATGCCAAGCACGACAGGTGAAAAGCTAAGTTCTTCCGGATGCAGTATTTTGTCCACAGAAGACTTTATCAACTCGAAAGCCATCAGCAGGATGATAAAGGAAACCATCAAGCCGGATATGTATTCAATGCGTCCGTGACCGAAAGGATGGTCAGGATCAGGCTTTTGCCCTGCCATTTTAAAACCCACCAAGGTAATGATAGAGGAACCGGCATCGGACAGGTTGTTAAAAGCATCGGCGGTGATGGCGATAGAATTGCTCAGCATTCCGGCCAGAAATTTCCCGGCAAATAATAGCAGATTGAATCCGATTCCTGCTGCTCCGCACAGGACACCGTAGGCCTGACGTACCTTTGGTAATGAAGTATTTTCATAATCTTTGATAAATAATTTTGTAAGTAATGTAATCATAAAGCCTCTTTTCAACAGTGCGCAGGATACAAAGTAACCTCGCCTGTTATAGATATTCTCACTATTTTATGTCTCTTTCCGAAAAAAAACAATACCTAAATTCATTTTTCATCAGCTTTTCTATTGCGCGGGTGAAAAATAAAGTGTATAATTTCCACGTAATAGGAAGATAAGAACGTGCGGAAAATGTGCAGACGGCGTTTTACTGTCGGCAGCTGCAGGAGAAACGCACCGGAAATGGAGGAAATATGAGCAAGAAACCAGTAGTATTAATGATTTTAGACGGCTATGGATTGAATGAGAAGGTCGAGGGCAATGCAGTAGCAGAAGCTAAGACCCCTGTAATGGATAAATTGATGGCAGAATATCCTTTTGTAAAAGGTAATGCCAGCGGAATGGCAGTAGGACTTCCCGAGGGACAGATGGGTAACTCCGAAGTTGGACATCTGAACATGGGTGCAGGTCGTATCGTATATCAGGAACTGACCAGAATCACCAAGGAGATTCAGGACGGTACCTTCTTTGAGAATCCTGCACTGCTTGCTGCAGTAGAGAACTGTAAGAAGAACAATAGCGCACTTCACATGATGGGCCTTTTGTCTGACGGTGGCGTACACAGCCACAATACCCACCTGTATGGTCTGCTGGAGCTGGCTAAGAGAAATGGTCTGGAGAAAGTATATGTACATTGCTTCTTAGACGGACGTGATACTCCTCCCGCAAGCGGTAAGGAGTTTGCTGAAGCACTGGCAGCCGAGATGGAGAAAATCGGCGTAGGTAAGATTGCTTCCGTAATGGGACGTTATTACGCTATGGACAGAGATAACAATTATGATCGTGTAAAACTGGCTTATGATGCTATGACCAAGGGCGAAGGATTGACTGCTCCCTGTGGAATCTGCGGCATTCAGGCTTCTTATGATAAGGGCGAGACCGATGAATTCGTAAAGCCTACCGTAGCAGTAGAAGGCGGCAAGCCTGTAGCTACCGTTCAGGACGGCGACAGCGTGATCTTCTTCAACTTCCGTCCCGACAGAGCTCGTGAGATTACCAGAGCTTTCTGTGATGATGATTTCAAGGGCTTTGACAGAGGTGCACGCAAGGATATCACTTATGTATGCTTCTCCGATTATGATCCTACCATCCCTAACAAGCTGGTAGCATTCCATAAAGTATCTGTAACCAATACCTTTGGTGAATGGCTGGCAGCCAACACCATGACCCAGACAAGAATCGCCGAGACCGAGAAGTATGCACACGTTACTTTCTTCTTTAACGGCGGTGTGGAGCAGCCCAACGAAGGCGAGGATAGAATTCTGGTAAATTCTCCTAAGGTCGCTACCTATGACCTCAAGCCGGAAATGAGTGCTTACGAAGTCTGCGACAAGCTGACCGAAGCTATCCGCAGCGATAAATATGATGTGATCATCATCAACTTTGCAAATCCCGACATGGTAGGCCATACAGGTGTGGAAAATGCAGCTGTGAAAGCAGTAGAAGCAGTTGATGAATGCGTAGGTAAGGCTGTAGAAGCCATCAAGGAGGTGGACGGCGCTATGTTCATCTGTGCTGACCATGGTAATGCAGAGCAGCTGGTAGACTATGAGACCGGCGAGCCTTTCACCGCTCATACCACCAATCAGGTGCCTTTCATCCTGGTAAATTATGATCCTGCTTATACTTTAAGAGAGGGCGGATGTCTGGCAGATATCGTTCCTACTTTGATTCAGATCATGGGTAAGGAACAGCCTGCCGAGATGACCGGTAAGTCACTTCTGATTCAGAAGTAAAATGAAAATTATAGAGGCCGGGCTGTGTAATGCAGGCCGGCTTCTTTATTACAATAACAGACCGTTGGCCATGAGGCTGGGTTGGGAGGGGATACATACGAATAGAAGATTATCCCCGGAATATGCATAAACAGGCATGCCCAGGGGATACTTTTATTTGTATAAATATGGAAGTGGCGAAAAGCGCCACGGAAAGGCAGGTAAAAATATATGAAATATCTGGAAATTGAAAAAGTACATGGAAGAGAAATCTTAGACTCCAGGGGAAATCCAACAGTAGAGGCAGAGGTAACAGTAAGAAACAGGCAAAACGGAACCTTGCATACAGGTCTGGCAGCAGTACCGTCCGGAGCAAGCACTGGGCGCTTTGAGGCTGTGGAGCTTCGCGATGGAGAAACCAGGTATTTTGGGCTGGGTGTGCAGAACGCAGTAAAAAATATCAATGAGAAGATAGCCAGTGTTCTTTGCGGCCGTAATGCGTTGGAGCAGATAGAGGTAGATCGCATCCTGATGGAGACCGATGGTACCGAAAATAAGAATAACCTGGGGGCAAATGCCATGCTGGCAGTATCTCTGGCAACAGCCAAGGCAGCAGCAGCAGCTCTGCACTTACCACTGTATCGATATCTTGGAGGTGTCAGTCCCAGACTGCTTCCGGTTCCCATGATGAATATTTTAAACGGAGGAAAGCATGCAGCCAATACCGTGGATTTCCAGGAATTTATGATCATGCCGGTGCAGGCGGAAAATTTTGCTGACGGACTTAGAATCTGTGCAGAGATTTATCATAATCTGAAAAATATCTTAAAGGACAGAGGTCTTTCCACAGGTGTGGGAGATGAAGGAGGTTTTGCACCGGATCTGCCGGATGCGGAAAGCGTATTGACTGTCATAGTCGAAGCCATCGAAGCAGCAGGATATGTTCCTGGAAAAGATATCAAGATTGCCATGGATGCTGCCAGCAGTGAACTATATAAGGAAAAAACCGGCATGTATCATTTCCCGGGAGAGAGCAGCTTGAAGGGAGAGGAAATCATTCGCAGCACGGAAGAAATGGTGGCTTATTATGAATCTTTGATCGAACAATTTCCTATTATATCTATTGAAGACGGGTTGGCAGAAGATGATTGGGACGGGTGGCAGATGATGACAGAACGTCTGGGAGATAAGATACAGCTGGTGGGAGATGATCTTTTCGTTACCAATACGAAACGTCTGGATGCGGGGATCAAATTAAACTGCGCCAATGCGATCTTAGTCAAAGTGAATCAGATCGGAACACTCTCAGAAGCCATTGATGCTGTGGAGATGGCACACAAGAATGGATACAAAGCTGTGATTTCACACCGCTCAGGAGAGACTGAAGACACTACAATTGCCGATCTGGCAGTTGCACTGAATGCAGGACAGATCAAAACAGGAGCGCCCTGTCGCAGTGACCGTGTGGCAAAATACAACAGGCTGCTTCGGATAGAAGAGGAATTGGGAGCCGCTGCGCAGTATATGGAGCCATTTCACAAAATCTAACAGGGGAGAGAAATGACGGAGGCAAGCTGTTTGCCTCCGAAGTAGTACCTTATAGCATAACTCAGGCAAAATTTGTTAGTTGAAAAAGCGTAAGAGATATTGACAAATTTCGTTTTATATGTATAATTATTCTTGTTGTACGTGATATGCGCACAAATGTATTTAATAAATTGGAGTAACGAAGTGCAATGGCAATGGTGCCTGATGCACTTCATTTTGTCTGTTCAAAAATAGTTTAATATATTAAAGTGGTGACGCGGTAATACGCTGTTTTGGAACGGATTTTGATGATTTGGCTGAATTTTTATTGAGCATGCAGTTCTATGAAAGTCAGCAGATTACTACCCGATAAAGGAGGACATTGCACCAGATGCAATGACGCCTTTATATATAGAAACCATTCATGAAAAGTAGCATCATAATCAAGGTGCTAAATCAAAAGGAGGAAAAATCATGAAAAAGATTTCCAAGAGAATCCTCGCTCTCATGCTTGCTATGGTAATGGTAGTTGCTATGGCAGCTTGTGGCAGCAGTGATTCAAAAGAGTCTTCTGAGTCAGGTAATGCTCAGACTTCCTCAGCAGTGGAGTCTTCTACACCGGAAGTTGTAGAACCCGTTTATGAGGATGTTGATGTTGCAGACGCTGTAGAGCACAGCGACTACACTTCTGTTTACGACCAGATCGGCGCTAATGTTACCATCGATATGGTGACAGAAGATCCCGATACCGGTTTGGCTACTATTACTTATGAAGGAAAGACTTATGAAGCAGGTCTTGACTTCCTGTCCATGGCTATGGTTTATAACTGTACCCCTGCAGGTGACTATACCACAGAGGAAGAAGTTTACAACCAGTGGTGGAAGCTGTTCATCCAGAGATTCAATTACATGGCTCTGGAGGTACCTCTTTATTCCAACCAGTACTATGATCTGTACAATGCAAAGCTTGAGAACTTTGTAACCTCTCCTTACTGGAGTGCTGCATCTGCTATCGTAGGTGCAAACGTTAAGGAAGGTGTGGATAATTCCGCTATCCTTGGTTCTTCCACTGAGCTTTCCGGTGCTTTCCGTAATTCTTCATGGGGTAAATCAAATCCCGGATCTGCAGATCTGGACATCGAAGATCTGACCAGTGGTCATTCTACTGTACAGACCGGCTTTGACGGTTCCCTGATGTGGAACATGGCAGCGCTGGCTGAGGAGCCCACCGCTGTGAAGAATGATGATGGTTCCCTTACTTACACCATCAAGGTAAAAGATGACCTGGTATTCTCTGACGGAAGCCCTATCACTGCAAAGAACTATATTGCTTATGCACTGGCTAACTCTACCGCTGTATCTGTTGCAGCAGGCGGTACCGGTATCACCGGCCTGAACTTCGTTGGATACGAAGAGTTCAAAGCTTATGAAGGCGAAGGAGATAAGGTTTATTTCGAAGGTATCAAACTGATTGACGATTATACCTTCTCTGTTACCCTGCTTCCTGAGTATGCTAACTACTATTATTCCATTTACTACGCAGGATTCACTCCTACACCCCTGGCTCTGTACCTTGGTGAGAATGATATCGTAGTTGCTGAGAATGGTGCCTGTGGTCTGTCCGATGGCTTCTATGCGAAGACCACAAAGGATGGCGTTGATGTCTTTGCAATGGCTGACGTTATCGTTGCCAATCTGAAGTGGAATTCTGACCTTCCTTGGTCCGGTCCTTATGTAGTATCCAATTACGATGAGTCTGCTCTGATTGCAACTCTGACCAGAAATGAGAATTATCCCGGTGATGATGCTCGTGGAACTGCTTCCATCGATACCATTACCTATGTAAAGATCGTTTCCGAGACTCAGATGGATCAGTTCAAGAGCGGTCAGGTTGACATTTTGGCCGGTATTACCGGCGGAGAAGAGACTGACGCAGCTCTGGCTCTTGTAAAAGAAAGTCCTGATAAATATGCTGAGACCCACTACGACCGTGCTGGTTACGGTTTCATCGGTCTTCGTTGCGACCTTGGTCCTACAAGCTTTACCTCTGTACGTCAGGCTATGATGTACACCATCAACCGTCCTGAGTTTGCACAGACCTTTACCGGCGGTTATGGTTCTGTTGTACACGGTCCTTACTACACCGGCTATTCCGCATACAAAGCAGTTGAGGATGAAATCCTGCTGAATCAGTATGCTTACAGCTCTGACAGTGCTATTGCAGTTCTGGAAGAGGGCGGCTGGATTTACAATGACAAGGGTCAGGAATTCGTTGCTGGTACTGATGCTGTTCGTTATAAGAAGCTGGAAGGCTACGAACTGTCTCCTCAGAATATCCAGTATGCTACTGTTGACGGTGCTTACAAGACTCTGAAGATTAACGGTGAGTACTACATGCCTCTGGCAATCAACTACTACGGAACACAGCCCAACAATGTTACCGATATGCTGATTACCGCATGGCAGGCAAATGAGAATGCAACCACTAAGATCGGTGCATATATCACCTATACCTCTTGTGATTTCACAACCGGTCTGTACGGTGAACTGCTTCAGATTGAAGAGTATGGCTGGGACGGCGTGGCTAAGCTGTGTGCAATCAACTATGCTACCGGATTTACCAGTGCTATATACGATATGTCCCGGAACTTTACCATTGATCCCGATATGTACGCAGATTATTCACGTGCATACGTTATGGATGAAGCTGACTTCTGGGAGAATTACTAAGTTTTATCTTATCAGTTTAACTGAAATAGGAAGACAATCGGGAAGGGCATTGAAAAGTGCCCTTCCTGATTATAAAAATGTTTTGGCTTAAGCAGATACTGATCTGCTGCGAAGGGCCTTCGAAGTGGATCAGTGCTTACTTGAGCGTGAGTAAGAACACTGACAGTATAAATAGAGTTGGAGGATTGTGATGGCAAAGTATATTTTTAAAAGAATAATTTACATCATTGTTGTATTTTTTATCCTCTCGTTTCTGATCTTTATGATTTACAATATGCTGCCTGTAGATAAAGCTGCAGAATCAGCGCGAGCTGAAATTACGGCTAACCGTAATTTGAATTATGAGGAAAGATACGAGTATTGGCAGAATCAATACGGAACAAACGGAACCAAGGTGGAGAGATACCTTCGTTGGCTTGGTGTGTATCCTTATTCCAACGGCACCTATAACGGATTGTTTCAGGGAAATTTAGGTACTTCCACCAAGTTTGCCAAACCGGTAAGCGAAGTGTTGATTGCACCTATGAAGAACACTGTCTTTCTGAATATTTTTGCGACGATTCTGGCTTTGGGCATAACGATTCCTCTCGGTATATTCTGTGCCGTAAAGAGGGGAAGCAAGCGTGATGTTGCAGTGCAGGTAGGTACGATAGTAGGATACAGTCTGCCGACGTTTATCATTGCCATAGTGTTCATCTGGCTGTTTGCCGTTGTGTTGGGGTGGTTCCCTGTCTCCGGTATGCAGACAGCAGGCAGTCTGAACTGGTCTCCCTGGAGACAGTTCTGGGACAGAATGTATCACATGGCGTTGCCCTTGATCGTCATGACATTTGCATCCTTGGGTGGTATGACCCGTTATGTCCGTGCTGCCATGATCGAGGCTCTGAGTATGGATTGTATCCGTACAGCCAGAGCAAAGGGGCTTAAGGAGAAGGTAGTTATTTATTCTCATGCATGGCGTAATGCCTTACTTCCGATTATCACACTGGTGATCGGATGGTTCTTGGGTATCTTTGGCGGTTCCCTGATGATTGAGAATATTTTTGCACTGAATGGTCTGGGTAAGATTTATTATGATGCACTGATGGGAAATGACAACGAGATTATTCTGGCTTTACAGATGTTCTATATCAGTTTATCTCTGTTTGGTAACCTGTTGATTGATGTGGTCTATGGCTTTGTAGATCCCCGTGTCCGTGTCAATAAGTAAGGAGGGCAGTATTATGAGTAAAAATAATAAAATCAGTGCTGCCGTAAAAGGCGTTTTCGCTACTCTCTGGCTCTGGCTGAAACGGGCATTCTTCGGTGCAGGCAGGGAGCTTGCAGATGATGAGCGTTTTACTGTTGAGAAGATAGAGAGTCCCTCTATCATGGCGGTCAAGGCTTTTTTCCGCCGCAAGCTTGCAGTAGTTGCTCTGATCGTTCTGGTTTCCATGTTTTTGTTTGTATTCATTGGGCCGTACTTTTTCCCCATGGATCTGAATTACACAGATCCTCTGCAGGCGAATATGGCACCTAATAATACACTGATGAAGGTTCCCTCTGAACTGGAGGATAATATCAGGAATATTAACGGTTTTTCTGATTTTACCATAGGCGTCAGCCAGGATGATACTCTTTATCTCTGGGGAAATACTAAGAATAATCTGACCAATGTAGATTATACCGATTTCCCTGATGAAATTCAGGCGGGTAAGGTGGCATATGCATCTGCAGGCTCTGATCATATCATTGCAATTACCACAGACGGCAAGGTTGTAGGCTGGGGGAACAGCAGTAACGGTCAGTTTGGCGTTAAGAAGCAGGAATCGGATCCTTATACCCAGATGCCGGATGAATTGTTGAACGGCACTATTGATGTATCTCAGGTGAAGCAACTGATTTGTGGCTATCAGGTAACTGCTCTTGTAATGGAAGACGGTCATATGTATATGTGGGGTAATAACAATGCCATGCTGAGTCTGCCGGAATTTACCAAGAGTGACAAATATAACACAGATGTTGAGAAGGTTGCTTTCTCTAATTATTATGCAATTATCATGCGTAAGGACGGTACAGTAACCGGCGGACAGACATTGACCTTTAATATGCAGTCAGCTTATTCCAACAAGGATGGTCAGATCAAGAATCTCCGTTCCTATATGACCGACCGTACGGTTATTGATATTGCAGCTACCAACAACTGCTATGCTTTTATTATGGATGACGGAAGTATTGTGTCATTCGGTGCTGCCGAATATGGTGAGAAAGATATCCCTGCTAGTACAACGGAGGAGAAGATGGTATCCATTTCGGCAGGTACCAGACACTTTGTAGCAGTAGGTGAAAGCGGAAAGGTATATACCTGGGGACACAACGACGGCGGTCAGTGTGATGTGGCAGGGGAAACAACAGATCATGTATTTGTCGGTGCAAAACAGACCTATCTGGTAAATGCAGAAGGAGAACTGACAGAAAAGTCCGGGTTTACAGGTCATATTATGGGAACAGACAGCAGAGGCCGTGATATCCTTACACGTATCGTTCACGGAGGAAAGATGACCATGACCATCGGTGCGGTGGCAGTAATTGTATCGACAATTATTGCGATTATCATTGGATGTCTGTCAGGATATTTCGGTGGCTGGGTGGATATGCTGCTGATGCGTATCACGGAAATTTTCTCTTCAATTCCGTTCCTGCCCTTTGCAATGATGCTTTCCTATGTCATCCGTACGATGCCCATAGGGGAGACTGTCCGAATATTTATTATTATGATCATGCTGGGTCTGCTAAGTTGGACCGGATTGGCTCGTATGATACGTGCACAGGTTTTGGCAGAACGTGAGAAGGAATTTGTGCTTGCAGCCAAATCCATGGGTATAAAGGAAAAACGAATTGCGTTTATGCATATTTTGCCGAATGTCATTTCCATTATTCTGGTTAATGTTACTTTGGACTTTGCTACCTGTATGCTGACAGAGTCCTCACTGTCCTATCTGGGATTTGGTGTTCAGCAGCCTCAGCCTACCTGGGGTAATATGCTTTATGGTGCGAACAATTCCATCGTCATCCAGAATTACTGGTGGCAGTGGGTGTTCCCGGCGATTTTCCTGTCAATTGCTACAATTAGTATTAACATTATTGGTGATACCCTGCGTGATGTTCTTGATCCTAAGAGCAGCCAGGAGAAATAATAGGTGGAGGTGTAGAGATGAATTTATTAGAAGTAAAAAACCTTCATACGTATTTCAAAACTAGAAAAGGTACCGTTAAGGCGGTTAATGATGTTTCCTATGCGTTGGAACCGGGCAAGACGATAGGTATCGTAGGTGAGTCGGGTTCCGGAAAGTCTGTATCTGCCATGAGCATTTTACAGCTTCTGGATGGAAATGGATATATTGCTGAAGGAGAGGTGCTGTTTGAAGGTCGGGATCTGACAAAATTAAGTCAGCAGGAGATGTATGAGATTCGCGGAAATAAAATTTCTGTAATCTTCCAGGAGCCTATGACCAGTCTTAACCCTGTATTTACAATTAAGCGACAGCTAAGTGAGCCTTTCATGATTCATCAGAAGATGAAGAAGAAGGAGGCAGAGAAGAAGGCTCTGGAAATGCTTGCTGCTGTCCAGATACCAAATCCGGAGGCTGTGCTTAGGCAGTATCCTCATCAGTTATCAGGCGGTATGCGTCAGCGTGTCATGATTGCTATGGCTCTGGCCTGCAAACCGAAGATTCTTATTGCAGATGAGCCTACTACAGCTCTCGATGTAACTATCCAGGCTCAGATTCTGCGTCTGATGAACGATCTGCAGCGGGAGAATGGAACAGCAATTATTTTCATTACTCATGACTTGGGCGTAATCAATGAGATGGCTGATGATGTTGTGGTAATGTATTGCGGTCAGGTGGTAGAGCAGACCTCTGCAAAGACAATATTTACGGATTGCCCTACCAGCCATCCCTACACAGAGGGATTGATGAATTCTATTCCTCGTATTGACAATATTACCGGCAAGCTTGAGCCTATTCCCGGTGTGGTGCCTCATCCTCTGGCACTGCCGAAGGGATGTAAATTTGCGCCGAGATGTAAATATGCAACACAGAAATGTATGGAGCAGGAGCCTGAGCTGTTGGAAGTAGTACCAGGGCAGAAGGTTCGTTGTTTCTATCCCAAGAAGGAGGTGCGCTGCAGTGAAGAACACAGAAAAGCTGTTATCAATCACGAATCTTAAAAAGTATTTTCCCATTGCAAAGACCAGCATCTTCCAGAAGGAACAGCTTTATGTCCGCGCAAATGAGGATATAACCATTGATATCAAGAACGGAGAAACATTTGGCCTTGTAGGAGAGTCCGGCTGTGGTAAATCCACACTTGGCCGTACTCTGCTGCAGCTCTATGATCAGACTGCCGGAAGCACGTTGTATTATGGACGTACGCTCGAAGAATTTGCACCTTCTTATGTAGAGGAAACATTACGGAATGCGCCGAAGATGATCGCTAACTATAAGAAGATGCAGGCAAAAGCAGCAGCAGCGGCGGCAGAATGTGAGAATGCAGGCGAGAATGCAACCTTTTTCCAGCATCAGACAAAGAACCTGCTTGAGGCAGAAGCAGAGACTGCATTCCAGAATGTTGTAAAGATCATGGGTGGTTTTGCATCTCTGGATAACTGTACAGAGGGTGCAAAGGTGCTGCTGAAGAAGTTCAAAACGAATGTAAAGCTCAGTAAGCTGAACGACCAGATTCGCGACCTGGACGGAGAAATTGCTTTTCATGAAGCTGTGGCAAAAGAATTGCAGGAAGATCCTTCCGTGAAAAATTCTGCAGCCAGGGTTACTAAGGAGTTGAAGAAGGCTGAGGCAGTTCGGGCAAAAAGAGAGAAGCTTATGCCTGAAACAGAACAGCTGAAAGCAGTTCTTAGAGATGATGAAAAGGCAGTTGCTGATTTAAAGAGCAAATATGCGGATAATGAAGAGTTTTGCAAGTACGAGGCAATGCTTGACAGCGGTATTGATTTAAGCAGACTGAAATATGATGAGATGCGCCTTTTGCGTAAGGATATCCAGATTATTTTCCAGGATCCTTATTCCTCGTTAAATCCCCGTATGACAGTGGGACAGATTATCGGTGAGGGACTGACGACCCATAAATTCTTTAAAGCCGGTGATCCTAAGATGAAGGATTACATTATTGGAATCATGGAGCAGTGTGGATTGCAGGATTATATGCTGCATCGCTATCCCCACCAGTTCTCCGGCGGTCAGCGTCAGCGTATCTGTATTGCCCGTGCATTGGCGGTTAAGCCTAAGTTTATTGTGTGTGACGAATGTGTTTCCGCGTTGGATGTGTCGATTCAGTCCCAGATAATTAACTTGCTTGAGGAACTGAAAGAGAAAGAAAAATTGACTTACCTGTTTATTTCTCATGATTTGTCCGTTGTACGTTATATTTCTGACCGTATCGGAGTTATGTATTTGGGTAATATGGTTGAGCTTGGCACTGCAGAAGAAGTATTCTCAGATCCTCGTCATCCATATACGGTGGCCCTGCTGTCTTCCATTCCTACCACAGATGCCAATGCAGATAAAAAGGAGCGGATTATCCTGGAAGGAAATATTCCCAGTCCGATTCGTCCGCCGGAAGGATGTAAGTTCCACACACGCTGCTATATGGCCTGCGATAAGTGTAAGGTAGTTCCACCGCCATATGTAGAGGTGAATCCCGGTCATTTTGTTGCTTGTCATTTCCTGGATAAGAAGATTGATGAGAATGGAAATTATTTGTTTGAGCATTCGGGGAAATCTACGGAGAATTAATGGATGATTTTCGATAAATTCAAGAAATTAAAAAAATATGATCCGGAAGCCGAGCGTACACTTCGCGAGGAGATCGAAGCGGAAGGCGGATTGGAAAAGAATGATGTGAAGGCAATGATCATTTCAGCATTGCTGGTCATTGTGCCTGTGATCTTGATTATCTTTGCGTTGTTTGTGCTGATGGCTTGGATATTTTTGGATGAACTGTAATTAATAACTGAAGAATTTTGGAAAATTAGTTGAAATTAAATGAATACTGTGGTAAAATAGTATTCGCTTGACATTAGGAGGTGTGGAAATGGGAGCGCTTAAAATCGTTTTAACTATTATATTTATATTGGTATGTATCGCACTTACCGTGCTGGTATTGATGCAAGAGGGAAAATCAGCAGGACTTGGAGCTATCAGTGGTGCAGCAGAAACCTACTGGGGCAAGAACAAGGGACGTTCCATGGAAGGCCTTTTGGTCAAGATTACCAAGATTCTGTCTGTATGTTTTATCGTGCTTGCGGCAATACTGAATCTGAGCGTATTTTAAGAAGCAAGAACAAAAGCACTCTAGTGATATAGGGTGCTTTTTTTGTACAACAGTTCACGCGGTTAGCCGCGAATGGTATCTTTTGTGTGAGGTTCAGTAAGGAAAGAAAATGGATATCAGAGAGAAGAGAAAAAAAGTTATTTGTGACCTGGTGAATGATGAGTTATATGTCCCTATGAAAGAAAAGGAACTGGCTATGTTCCTGCAGGTGGCGAAGGAAGATCGACAGGAATTCCACAGCATCTTAGAGGAGCTTCTGGAAGAATGCAAGCTCATGATCACCGGCAAGGGAAAATATATGAAATCCAACGGCAAGGTGCTGACCGGTACCTTTATCAGTCACGCCAAGGGCTTTGGATTTGTGGAGATTGAGGGAAGAGAAGATGATCTTTTTATCCCGGAAGACAAAGTCCATGGAGCTTTTCACAAGGATACAGTGCAGGTATCACTTTTGAGTGAGGTACCGGACAAGAACAGCGGAAAGCGCCAAGAAGCACAGGTGGTGAAGATTCTGGCCAGAGGCATGAACCAGGTGGTAGGTACCTATGAGCAGTCCAAGAATAATTATGGATTTGTGGTACCTGACATCTCTAAGCTGCCTCAGGACATTTTTGTACCCAGGGAACGCTCCAAAGGAGCAGTGACCGGCAATAAAGTTGTTGTAGAGATCACTGATTACGGTTCTGATTATAAGAGCCCTGAGGGCAAAGTGGTTGAAATCCTGGGGCATATCAACGACCCGGGCGTGGATATCATGTCCATTGTGCGAGGCTATGAACTTCCTATGGAATTTGGTGAGAAAGTCATGAATCAGGTGGAGAGAGTCGCCCATGATGTTTCGGAAGCGGATATGGCAGGAAGACGTGATTTGCGGGATGTGACCATGATCACTATTGATGGTGAGGATGCCAAAGATCTGGACGATGCCATTAGTTTATCTTTTGAAAAGGGACTTTATCATCTTGGAGTCCATATTGCAGATGTGACCAACTATGTACAGGAGAATTCGGCCCTGGACAGAGAAGCATTGAAACGCGGCACCAGTGTTTACCTTGTGGACCGTGTTATTCCCATGCTGCCTCATGCATTGTCTAACGGTATCTGCTCCCTGAATGCAGGAGTGGACAGACTGGCTTTAAGCTGCCTGATGACAGTGGATCTGAATGGCCAAATCATTGATTATGATATTTGCGAATCAGTCATTCGGGTAGATAAGCGGATGAGTTATACACAGGTAAAGAATATTCTGGAAGATGATACGATCGTGCACAGGGAAGGAGAGTATCTTCAGTATGCTGAGATGGTGCCAATGTTTCACCTTATGGAGGAACTGGCATCTGCTCTTCGCAGTAAGAGAAGAAAGCGCGGTTCCATTGACTTTGATTTCCCGGAGGCCAAGATTGTTCTGGACAAAGAGGGTCATCCCACGGATATCAAGCCTTATGAAAGAAATGTGGCTACCATGATCATAGAGGATTTCATGCTGGCTGCCAACGAGACTATAGCCCAGCACTTTTACTGGATGGAGCTTCCTTTTGTATACCGTGTCCATGATGTTCCCGATGCGGATAGAATTCAGAAGCTATCAACTTTTATTAATAACTTTGGCTATTATATGAAGTCCATCGGTCGTGCGAAAAGTAAGGTCAGCGACCAGGAGATTCATCCCAAGGAGATTCAGAAGCTGCTTGATAAAATAGCCGGTACTCCTGAGGAAGCGATGATCAGCCGGCTGACGTTAAGAAGCATGAAACAGGCAAAATACAGTACGGAGAGCACGGGACACTTTGGCCTGGCTTGTCAATATTACTGTCATTTTACTTCTCCCATCAGAAGGTATCCTGATCTCCAGATTCACAGAATTATAAAGGAGCAGCTGAGAGGAAGAATGAGAGAGGAACGTGTCGATCATTACCGCAGCATTCTTCCACAGGTATGCAAACATTCTTCCGATACGGAGCGTCGCGCCGACGAGGCAGAACGTGAGACCGAAAAGCTGAAGAAAGCTGAGTATATGGAAGCACGTATTGGTCAGACATTTAGGGGCGTCATATCAGGCATTACCTCCTGGGGAATCTATGTGGAGCTGCCCAATACGGTAGAAGGATTGGTGCATGTATCCAGATTGCCCGGAGATTACTTTTATTACAAAGAAGCCAGCTATGAGATGGTAGGTGAAGCCACAGGACGTGCTTATAAGCTTGGTATGCCGGTTACAGTCCGTGTCATTGGTACTGATCGCATGACCAGAACAGTTGATTTTGACCTTGTGACAGAAGATACAGAGGAAGAAATCCCTGAATAAACGGATACAGGAATTCGACGAAGCCCCGGCAGCTTCGGAAAGGTGGTAAATATGGCAAAAAAAGAAACGCAGAAACTGGTAGCCAATAACAAAAAGGCTTATCATGATTTTTTTATCGATGAAAGCTATGAAGCAGGAATCGCCCTTCACGGAACGGAGGTAAAGAGCCTGCGTATGGGCAAGTGCAGCATTAAGGAAGCCTTCATTCGTATCGAGAACGGAGAAGTCTTCGTTTATGGCATGCATGTCAGCCCCTATGAGAAAGGAAATATTTTCAACAAGGATCCCCTGCGCATAAAGAAACTTCTCATGCATAAATATGAGATCAATAAGCTGGCCGGTAAAGTGGCAGAAAAAGGCTACACGCTGGTCCCACTGCAGGTCTACTTTAAGGATGGCAGAGCCAAAGTGGAAATCGGACTTGCCCGAGGCAAGAAGATCTACGACAAGAGAGCTGATATTGCAAAGAAAGACCAACGCAGAGAGATGGAGAAGGAATTCAAAGTAAAGAATCTGTAAGCATTGTTATGTATGTTTCCTTCAGAAAGGATCGTTATGAGTTTCAGGAACTTACACTCGAAGAGGTGGAATCTCTGGGAATTGAAGCTGCCATCCATCAGGACAGTTGGGAGATATCGTACATAGTGCCTTTTTCCCTGATAGAAAAGTATATTCCGGGTTATCAGTTTGAAGAGGGAATGGCGATTCGCGCTAATTTCTATAAATGCGGTGAGAAGACAGAATATCCCCACTTCGGTGTGTGGAAGCATCCGGGGACACCGAAGCCGGATTTCCATAGACCGGAAAGCTTTGGAGAGATTGTACTGGAGTAAACAAAAGAAGAAAAATAAATCTGTTTGAAGATGACCATGTAAAGAAGATTGCTCAGTTCCCTACGATTACATTCCTGGATCAGGGTGCTGCCATAAGTTTTGCAGACGGTCCCAGACAAGGTGAAGTGGGGCTTGGTACCATGAGTATATTAAAAAATCATTACGGCGATCTGATTTCTGTAATACCAAGGGAATATTATGTTACGCATGACCATTGCGGACGGTGGAATTTACATATAAACAGTATTGTGTGGTTCGACCCCAAGATGGATTTTCACGCTTTGTCGCAGGATGCAGTATATTACATGAAAGAATCGCAATGGTTTGTAAAAAAGTGTGCAGCATATGGTTTTGCAGCAAAAGGCGGAAACAACGGAGAACCCCATAATCATAATGATTTAGGTAATTTTATCTTATGTCATGGCGGACATCAGATTCTGACAGACCTGGGTGCAGGGGAATACACCAGGGATTATTTTGGGGAGAAGCGGTATACTATACTGTGTAACCGTTCAGCCGGTCACAGCGTTCCTATCGTAGACGGACACGAACAGTCCAAAGGAATAGAATACTCGGCAAAGACGGAATTTGATGGTGAAAAGCTGACGATAGATATCACGGAAGCATATCCGAAGAATCGTGTATCCGGTATTATACGTGAATTTTCATTTAGCGATAATAGCGTTCTGCTGAAAGATACTTTTACTTTTGCAGAAAGCTGTGAGGTGAAAGAGCGGCTTGTGACACAGGTTAAGCCCGAAGTGACACAAGGATGCATACAACTGGAAGAAGTCAAAGTCCTGTTCGATGCGTCAGCATGGGCGGTGAGTGTTTCAGAGGAGATTCATGTGAATCACTTGCAGGAAGAGGAGAAGGTCTATTTGATTGATTTCTCTTCCAAACAGATAGAGAACGAATTTGAAGCTCAGTTTATAATCGGTTAGTGGTACCTTGCCAAGAGAAGCAGGGGAACACAAAATGCAATATGCAAACAAAAAACACCGCGTCATTGCGGTGTTTTTTGATGGACTAGACGGGAGTCGAACCCGTGTCCAAAAGCCCATTCCCTGTACTTCTACTATCATAGTCCGTTATCGTGGTCAAGACCCATTCCCTCCTGTGTCAGGAAACGAACACCCTGGCACATTCAGTAGCTTCATGATACGCCCATACACGCAAAGCTTAATGTATGTCGTTTCTCACATAGTCGATGCCCGGATTCTAAGGTGTGAGTGCCCTAGAGCGGACAGCTGCCATTAGGCAGCGTATGCTAAATTATCTTCAGCGTTTATTTTTAATTTTGCGATTAACGTGTCGCAACGGATAGCTTCTCCAGCTGCAAGACCCCTGTCGAAACCTTTACTAGCCCG
>JAGAUD010000036.1 GCA_017620975.1 Lachnospiraceae bacterium
AACAGGGCGGAAATAGCCCTCTGTCTGGGGTCAAGAACGGCTTCCTGATGCACTTTTGAAAAAATCTACAGCAATATATTCAATTTTCAAGGATCATATCGAAAAAGGGCGTTAAGCTTTTACCCTTTTGTCGCTCAAATCATAGAATAATAGTAAAAAAAGACCCCGCCCATTTTCTGAATGGACGGGAATTCTTTTTTTAAACATTAACTAAATGACATTGATACCTGCATCCCGCATTTTTTGCACCTGATAAACGATTTCCTGTGGTTCAAGCTTGTCATTCCAACTCCAAAAGGGAATCGGACGATATTTATTTGGAACATTTCTATAATCCATCAAAATTTCCTCCTCTTATCTGCTTCTCCTTTGCAGGAAAATAAACCTCTGAAAACTTCCGTGCATTGTGATTACGGAAAAAGATGCTAAAGGAATGATCCTCATAAATGTGCAGAAACACACTTCTGCAGAATTTTCCGCGTATATGCTCAAAACTGGACACATTGATTTGAGGAATGTCGTGCCAGTCCACACAAGAAATTCTGCGATAGGCATTTTCCTTTGCCCAGGCATAATCACCAATGTGAGCATGACCATAAAAATGAATCTTTACCTGATGAGGTAAGGGAAGCAACGTAGACAAATGCGCTGAAGCGCGATTCCCTCCGCAAAAAGAGTAATGGGCTGCAGTAATGATAGGACTATCTTCCTGTTCCATTTCTTCGCGAATCTGTCCCATGATTTCCCCATGAGGGTAATATTCCTTTCCTTGAATATTCCCCCATAAGCTCATCCAGGATTTATCTTCTGCAATATGGTCACTGAAAAAATACACCTTGAAATCACCAAGGCTTACCTTAAAATAGGGGTCCGTATATGCAGGGGTGGTATGCCACCCCTCATGTCTCTTCACCATTTCATAAAAGGGCAAAAACACCGGCTCCTGTTCATGCTCCTTGGCCCTGCTGTAATCCAACTCATGATTTCCCATCACATAACAGAGAGGCAGTCCGGTTCTTTCAAATGCCTGCTCCTGCATTTGACACATTTGGGTCAAATGCTCACGGTTGGTACCCTCTATCGAATCTCCCAGGTACCATATCATGTCAGCAGGAGCTCCCATGCTCTCATAGTCTGTCATGGAAATATCAAGGCATTCCCTTGCACGCTCAGGGTCTTTCTGTTGTAAATCTGACAAAATCCATATTTTATGCTTGGCACGTCTTACAGATTCCTCATAAATGTATTGGTACATAGCCTACTGCCTCCCTGTTTTATTTTATCGATAATTCGGATACCATGCTCGCACCTTGTAAAATGCATTGGCACTATGTACCTTTGCCTCATGGATATAGCTTTCATCCTGTTCCGGACGGTACAGGTCTATGGTATCACTGTTCCATGTATACATGGCACCATTCGGAATCATAGTAATAATTGTACCTGAAAATGGTTGGTTGCCTATACCCTTTACGGATGCCGTACTTACAAAGTCACTGTGTCCCGGATAATCCGTAGTAAACTCCTTGGTTCTGGTGTTAAACTGATACACCTCATCGGAAGTGGTAATCCATAGTGCATTTTCCGCACCGTATACGGCATACAAATCATGACCTCCATCAGAAGGCAGCCTGTAATTCTCCACCTGCTCCAGCTCAGGTCTCTCAAGAGTTCCAGTTACCTTATAGGCTCTCAAGTACTCAATACCCAGTGCCCACAGCACCTCCAGCTCAGGATCCCACAACAGACCATGAGCATCCTTCAGGGTTTACTGCTTGTAATAGCCTTCCCCATCTCCCTGAGAGGAAGCATAAATGGTTACGGTATTTCCGGTTGTAGACGCAGCCACCATATTTCCGTCAGGAAGCAGCTCTACCGCATGGGTATTATTCTCCGGACTGCTTGGACGGGAATAGAGATTCTCTCCTGTTTCATAATCAACAATGCCCACAAATCCCTTGGTACTACTGGTAACCACTACATAGCCGCCATAAAATTCACTATAGCGAAGTTTTGCATCGGATGCTCCAATATATTTCTCCGCACCTAAAAATCCATTTTCTTCAGAAGGACGCCACTGCCATACCAATGCAGATTCTACATTCCAGTCTGCAGTGTTCATGTCATATACAAGAATACTACTCTTTGCCGTATCCTTATCCACATAGCCTAAGCATGCCACCATCTCTGTAGAAGCATCCTTAGCAACAAGTCCATCTAATTGCCAGTACTCTTCGTTACTTGTCTCCAAAGCAGAAAGCAATATCATGCTGTCCAGGAAATCCACCATAAAGATTCTATAGGTAGCCACGGCCGGACAATCTGCAAGGGACATATTCACGTCTACCGTTCCGCTTTCGGACACCTGCTTTGTCTCAGACTGTAACAGACTGCCATCCTCAGCATATATGCCCACGTATAAAATACCTGCCGCTGCATCCTCTTTCTGTTTACTGATTACCACAGAAGTAAGTTCCTGTGCTTCCGCTAAATCAAACACGACTCCGGCTTCTCCTGTCAGATTTACGCACTCTATCTTGTAAGGATATCCGTCATCTGCTGCCAAATTAATGCAAATGTCCTTCTCGTCCAGCACAGCTCCTTCAGAAATACGCGCCACGGTCATACCGTTTCTTACCTTACGGCTCATATCCGTTATTACAGTGCCCTGTAAATCCCGAACCACAATTTCATCACTGGCCGTAAAATTGCTGATAAATTCTCCCACCGTTACTCCATGGGCAATGTCCGTTACCACCTCTTCTGTCACAGTATATACCTCAGATGTAACAGGCTTTAATAAAGGAATACTATAAGTAAAGGGGTACATTCTATCACCTTTTCCTTCACCATAATTTTTCATTTCCAGCTCAATTCTGTCAGCATACACATAAATTAATAATGCCTGTACCACCTTCGGCTGTTCACCGGACAGATCCCCGCTGTTATACTGATTGTTATAATAGCTCAAGGATCCCATAAATGAAGAGGTAAAACTGCCGGCACGGATACGGTCTGACAGCTGAATACTTCCATCCGTTTCATAAGCTGTAACCCGTTCAAATACCGCTTCGCTGATATATGCACCATCTCCGCCGTGGTCATGTCCGTATACATACAATAGATTCGGATAAGAAAGCAGGATTTCTTTCAGCCTGTCATTGGCACCATCCGTATTGTCAATACCATAACCGGAGGTCATTCCCTTGGAATCCTGCAGCATATAATGACTCATGAAAATAATGGTCTCATCCGTGCCGATGCTCTCCAGAGTTTGAGCTACCCACTCTATGGATTCCGGAGTATAGACGTAGCCGCTGATGCTGCCGTCCCCATTGTAAGGAGTATTTAATCCGATAAAATGTACTCCCTCTATCTCATAATAATATGCCAACAGATTGGAGGCTCTGTCTGCTCCTTCATATAATGCACTCTTGTAAGCGCCCACATCTGCCTGCATACTGCTGTCAATAAAAGCACCTGAGGAAAATACACTGCCGCCTGCCTGATAATCTGTATCTCCTGTTACATACAGTACCTTGTCCGCAGCTTTCTGTAATGCTTCCGTCAGCTGTGATTCCACCTTGGTAAAGGTGTCCTGCGACCATCCGTTTCCGTCGGTATTGCCGGTCATATCTCCGCCCACCAGCAGTACATCCGGTGCATCCTCAGTCTTGATGCGGGTAAGCATTGTCTGATTTGTATCACTCAATACCTGTTCCTGATTCTCTCTGCCGAAATCGATATGAAAATCCGCTACGGCAGCAATTGTCATCAAAGGTTCTTCCCTTTGCGTGGCCTCATCCGGTGCTACAGGCCAACTGCCGGTAATTCGCCATGCGTTAAACTGGCTATACTCTTCTGTCGTTCCAATCTGCCAGCCGCCGCCGTTTTCGTTCGTAAAGATTACGCGATACTCTGTTCCGTCAATGTTTCTGCTGATCACGATCCTATTATTGGCATCCGTGGTCAGCTGCAGCGTTTGTTTTGCTCCTAGGCTTAAGCCTCCCTGACCATTTACTACATTTATATTCAGGTACTGATCGTAATACAGCGAACGAAGGGCATAGCCTTCCCCGTTTTCTCCTTCCTCCAATACCCATGCAATATCTTCAGTCAGTGTATCCGCAGTGTTCGTAAAAGTCACATGCTCCATAAGATCCATAGAGTTTGATCCACCGTCAAAGGCAGACAGGGCAAAGATACCTTCCCCTTTATCCGTGCTAACAATGGTCTCATAGGAACTAAACACCAACGTATCTCCCACCTTCATGTCCTTCAGGCGCATCCACTTAGTGCCAAAAGTTTCCGTGGCTCTGTCCTCAGGCCAGACACCATTCACACGATACATATCAAATTCATAATTGTTGCCGGAGCCGGTAGTCCAGCCTCGCGGATTACTGGCAAGAAAGCGGACATAATTGCCTGTTCCATTTCCAATTCCTACCTGTTGTAGAGAAAGAGTAGTCAATGTCAGCGTCTGTATCTCTCCCAATTTCAGATTGTTTGTGCTCAGATTCAGATACTCACCCGTAGCCAGAGAACGCAATGCATATCCTTCTCCATCTACACCGGGCTCTAAAACAAATGCCATCGTTCTGTCCAGTGTATTCAGGTCATATTCGAAGGTTTTACTTTCTCTTCCATATCTGGTATCATTATAAACAACCTCATTGGAGGTCAATGTCTGCACACCGTTTTCGGTAGGAATACCTGAGGACATCTGTTTGTAAAACGGGAAGAAATAGACATCCCCAATCTGCATATCGTCAGGATGAACCCAGGTAAAACTAAACTCCTGTGGTGCACTCTCCTCCGGCCATTCACCTACCACCTTATATACATCAAACTGCACAGCCGCACTCTCTTCTGAAGATGTGTCAAAGCCCTGACCATTATCAGATGTAAAGGTCAGATAATACTTTACCTTGCTTATGGTTTTCCGAAAGCTGACCTTTCCATCTGCTTCTGCATCACTGATCATCGTAAACGCAGTAGGCCACTTCATTTTCGTTCCATCTGCAGTTATATTTAAGAATCTCCCTGTCTCGGCTGAACGCAAATACTTATTCGTTCCACTTTCCCCATAATACCACACCATGTCCTTGGTTAGAGTATTTATGATGCCGTCAAATGCCTTATATGCTCTCCGTTCTTTTTCCGTATATGCGGTTTTATCAGAAGAAAGAGCGTATGCCGTTCCCGATGCATCCGTCACAAAGACATATCTTTCGCCTGCCTCTAATGTCAGCAGACCATCCGTACCCGGTGTCAGCTTCTCCAGACCAAATTCCACATCCGGTTCCTGTTCAGGAACTTCTGCCACCTCATATAAGGTAAATTCCCTGGTGCTTGTTTTCTCTTGTGCCACCCAGCCCGGTTTCGTTCCACTGCCGCCGGTATAACGTACAGAATACTCTGTTCCATCTATATTTCTCGTAATATAAGTCCCATTACTGCCTTTCGTCAGGGTCAGCGCCTGGGCTGTATCACTCATGTACAGACCAACCACATCATCCACGGTATTCATACTCAAATATTTACCACTGTCTGCAGACTGCAAGCTATAGCCATCCTCACAAGTCTCTATCTTCCACACCATATCATCGGTAAATTCCTTTTCCGAAAAAGCCACATAATCTCTTACATCGGACAATCGACCAACCACATTACCGCTTCCATCCAGCTCATATGCATCCTCGGAGGAAATTACATAATAACCCGGACCCTTTGGTGAATCACTAAATGCCGTGTAATACATCAGCACATAAAGACTTCCTGATTTCAAATTAGCCAAATCCACCGGCTTTAACTCATACTCCTTCTCTGAATCTAATATGCTGTTACTTACATTGTACAATGTTACATTTTCATCTGATACAGTTTTAGTCACATCTCCATCTGATACAGTATTAGTCACATCTCCACCTGATACGGTAGGTTCAGCAGCCCTTGCCGAAATAGGAAAGGACAACGAGGTCATACAGACGTTCAGTGCCAAGAGCATTGCTGTAATTTGCCTTTTCAGTCTCCTTGTAATGCTTTGCATGTCAATCCTCCTTTTCTGTGGTTCTTCCGCACACTGCCTTTTGACTGTAAGTAAGCAAAAGGACCACCATTACTACCGACGATATCACAAGCATACAAATGCTAATCCAGATATTCGACGCATCACCTGTATTCGTTTCTTCGACCAACACTGGGACTTCTGTTGGCGTACTCTCCTGTCCCGATGCCGATGTCGGTGTGCTCTCCGGCGTTGGCGTCGGTGTGCTCTCCGGTGTTGGCGTCGGTGTGCTCTCCGGTGTTTCCTCCGGTGCAAAACGGATGCTTACCAGCTGTTCCCCCGCCACATTCTGCACTGTCAACACACAGCTTTTCAGTTTCTCCTCCGTTAATTCTTCACCGGAAATGGAAATCCTTTCCGTCATTACCGTTTGCCCATTTACATATACAGCATTGGCATAAAGTATTCCTGCAGCAGTATCCTCCGAAACAAGACTGTATGTCAGTATCTGATCCTTTTCCACGATCTCAATACCGCTTATCGTAATATCCAGCTTCTCATCGGCCAATTCCGCCACTACTGTCATGCCGTCTGAACTATCCGTCGCCGCAAATGCATCAATACAATTAACTCTACAAATTAGCAAAAATGCAACTAACGAAAAAAATACCCTTCTCACTACTTTCATTTACTTTTCCCTAACCTTTCACAGAACCAACCATTACGCCTTTTACAAAGAATTTCTGAATAAAAGGATATACGCAGAGCATTGGTACTGCCGCTACAATAACAACACAGTATTTCATTGACATATAAGTGTTAAAGGCAGCCTCTATAGATTCCGCATCCGCTGCTTCGGCTGTTGCATCTACCAAAGAATTGGTGGTCATCAAAATCGTTCTCAAAACCGTCTGCAGAGGATACAGGTTGTCATTATATAAATAAATCAGCGCATTATAATAATCATTCCAATGTGATACAGCATAATATAAGCCAACTACTGCCAGTACCGGCTTTGACAGGGGCAAAACTACCTTCCACAGATACTGGGCAGTATTTGCTCCATCCAGAAAAGCTGCTTCTTCCAGCTCCGACGGAATACTGTTTAAAAAATAAGAACGTATGATCAAGGCATTATACACCGAAATAGCACCCGGAATCATCATCGCCCACGCAGTGTTCAATACTCCTACCTTTTTTACGATCAGATAGCTAGGAATCAATCCACCGCTAAAATACATTGTAAATACAAAAATTATTAAAAAGAATTTTTTAAGTTTAAAATCCCTTCTGGAAAGAGGATATGCAAAGCATACTGACAAAACAAGATTCAGAAAGGTTCCTACTACTGTGTATATAATGGTATTTTTATAGCCTGTCCATAGTTCCTTATGACCAAATGTCATTTCATAACCATCCCACACGAAATCCTTAGGCAGCAAAAGAACCTGACCTGAATTCACCGCAACAGGATCACTAAAGGATGCTATAAACATAAACCAAAGCGGCCAGGTAAATATTACCAGCATCACCAGCATCAGAACAAGGTTTACGCTGTCAAAAATATTGTCTGCTGAGAAACCTTTTTTGATTTTTGATTTCAATTTTCCCATATGTATTCCACCTCCTACACTAAGCTCTCATCAAAGAGTTTTTTACTGACAGTATTGGCCAATACTAACAAGATCACGTTAATGACAGTATTAAACAAGTTTACAGCCGTTGAATATCCATACTCAGCCTGCTGAAGACCAACCTCATATACATAAGTGGATATAATATTAGAAACATTCTTGTTCAAAGGATTTTGTAACAGGAATACCTTTTCAAATCCGACATCCATAATGGAACCCATTTTCATAATCAGCAGCATCACAATTGTAGATTTAATAGAAGGAATATCAATATACCACATACGCTGAATCTTCGTTGCCCCATCGATAGTGGCAGCTTCATGCATCTGTTGGTCCACACCGGCCAAAGCAGAGATGTAGATAATGGCACTCCATCCCATATTCTGCCACACACCGCTCCATACATAGATGGAACTGAAATACTCCGGGGTTCCGAGAAAATCAACTGACTCCAAGCCCACCTTTTCAAGAATAATGTTGAATATACCATTGTTATTGCTCATAAATATAGCAATCATACCACAGATAACCACCGTGGAGATAAAATGTGGTGCATAGGACACCATCTGTACTACCTTGCGAAGCCGGTTACTTCTCAGATAATTCAGAAACAGTGCAAATATAATGGGAATAGGAAAGCCTACTAACAAGGAATAGAGACTGAGGCGCAGTGTATTCCAAAGCAGACTCTTAAAATTGTAAGCACTAAAGAATCGTTCAAAATTCTTAAATCCTATCCATGGACTTCCCAAAATTCCCTTCTTTGCTGAAAAATCCTTAAAAGCTATTGTAATTCCATACATGGGCATATATTTAAAAATTACAAAATAAGCAATTACGGGCAGAAGCATTAAATATAGTATCCAGTTTTTTGCAATTTCCTTTTTCAGACGTACCCCAATCGGTTCCTTAGGTTTCTGAACACCATACTGTATAGCTGCAGTCTGTTTTTTCTTCAACATAAAATTTACCACCATCCTTATCATTCATCTAAAAATACAACAGCCTGAAATACCTTTTTTTAATATTTTCAAGCTGTTATACTTTATTTCATATTATGTTGCATATTATAGAAGAATTAATTTCCGCCTCTTTCATAAGCAGATTTATAAAGTTCTTCGAGCTCCTCTGCTCCCATTTCTTTTATAGTCTTCTGGAAATCTGCAAAGCTGCTTTCCAAATCCAATTTTCCGGTCACTACCTCAGCGGTATACACAGTAATATAATCTGTTATCTGAGTTACCAAATCTGCTTTTCGTGTTGATTCTTCATCAGTAAATATAAGATAAGGAATTGTTGTACCTTCTGAATATAGTTCTTTCTTCATCTTAAAGAACTTTGCACCAGAAGGATCTTTCTCAGAGTTAACACTCAGGGAAGGTCTAAGCATTGGAGCAGAGGCACTTCCATAAATACGGTAAGAAGCCTTAAACTCATCCGCATTCGCTCCTTCAGGAATCAGCCAGCTATAGCTTCCATCTTCATAGAGCTCATAGGATTCCCCTTCTACACCATATTCAGCAAGCATAGAGCCTTCTTCAGTATAGAAATAATCAGCCCAGGCAATCAATACCTCAGGATTTTCACATTTATCAGTGATCATCATTCCATATCCAAGAATATTTGTTTTCATAGCCAAGCCATATTCACTGTTTATCTTCAAAAGTGTATAGTCATCTGCACGCTCTGCACCTACCTGTCCTGAAGGATCGGAACGCCAGAACATACCATGAATATCTGCAGCCTTTGCATTTACTGTCATCTCATCATATTTCTGGGTAAATGCATTTTGGTCAATAATACCATCCTGATACCAGCTTGCCAGAAGAGATAAATAATTATCTTTAAATCCATCTGTAAGAGGATAATAAACAAGTTCGCCATCAATCACTGCCACATATTCGTTACTCATATGCAAACCCTCTTCCATATACTGGAGAAAATGCCTAGGCAGAAATTGATTTATTGCAAATGTAAAAGGAACTTCATCATTAGGGTCACCATTTCCATTTGCATCCTGTTCCTTAAATGCTCTCAATACTGTATCCAATTCTTCCAAGTTGGTAGGCTCCTGCAAACCAAGGTTGTCAAGCCATCTTTTATTAATCCACATAGGAGCATTAATAGGATAAACATCAGCCTGCTCCTGAATGCAAGGAAGCATATATACATGACCATCAGCAGCGGTTATGTACTTCCAACCATCCTGTTCATCTAAGAGTGCTGTCATATTAGGTGCATACTCACGAATCAAGTCCTCCAAAGGAATGAGAATACCTTCTTCCACTCCATGTTTTTGGGGATCCGGTATGTTATTTTTAAAGAAGAAGTCAGGATAATCGCCACCGGCCAGTAATAAATTTGTCTTCTCTTTAATATCTGCATTGTTAAACTCTAATAATTCTACCTCAATGTTTGCTCTGTCAAGAGACATCTGCCAGCCCTTAGATTCACTTAATTTGTATCCCTTGTCCGTAATTGCACAGCCTGTAAAGCTCAATGTCTCATCTAATGGGAAAGTAATACCTTTCTCTTCTTCCACTTCGGATGAAGCTTCCTGTGTTGTACTTTCTGAAGCCTCATTGGTGGGCTGTACTTCGCTGCTTGAAGCTGCCTTTTCCTGTCCACAGCCGGACAGTACAGACGCTGTCATAATGGCTGTTAAAAGAAGCGCCACAACTTTTTTATTCATATTGTTTTCCTCCTGTTATACTACATTTTTTATTTGCAATACCATATTTTCATTGGTACCGGATGAATGTATCGCATTGCTTGCTTATATCTTATCCGGATGCCCATAACAAAACAAGATACAGTTTTTTCCGCCCCGAAAAACTGCATCTTGCCGATATTTGCTGCTTATTTTCCATATAATTCCCGATATTTTAACGGTGTGATGCCCATGTTCTCCTTAAATCTCCGTCGAAAACTGCTCACATTCAGATATCCTACCTGAGAACTGATGTCCTCTATGGAGCTATCCGAATGAAGCAAAAGCTCCTGCGACTTTTGCAATCTTACGGACCATAGATACTCAGAGAAGGTAACCCCCATTTCCTTCTTTACCAGCTCACTCATCTGAGAGACACCTAACTGAAAATGATCCGCCATCACATAAATAGAGAAATTAGGGTCATATGCAGTTTCATCAATAAATTCCTTTACATCTTCATAAGAAATCCGTTTCAGCTTTCTTTCACAAATCTTCAGCAGTACCTCCAGATTCTCTGCAATTTTATCCCTTTCATCCATATAAGAACAGCTTCTGCACTGATAAAGAATCGCATAATACTCATCAGAATACGTATTAAAATTGATATTCTGTTGATTCATTACATTTTCTATGGCTGTCAGCACATCTAAAAGCACGCATTGTACGTAAAAGCATTTGATAGCATCATTGTTGATGGCGACAGTTTCCTCTAAATCCAGCAGAATTTCCTGTATCAAGCTCCGAGCCTTGTCAAAATCACCATCCCACATTATTTCAGACAGACTGGCAATTTCCTCATAGGGATATACCGGCAAAAAAGCTTCTTCCGAAGCATCCCCCTCCTGCGCAGATTTTTTCCCTTGTCTTTCGCTCATGTTCTTTACTTCTTTATAAAGCATCGGAATATCAAGAATGCTTCGACTACTTTCACTGATTACAGAAACATATTGAAACTTATCATGCAGATCATCCAGCAGCACCTGCAGCTTCTCCCGTTTACTTTTCTCTCCCTGTGTCCCGATATCATTCAACAGAAGTACAAGTTCATTTTTTCCACTCTCCAGAACAAGACAAAAAACGTTCTCTCCCAAAGCCGTCTTAAAATATTCCAACACCTTAGGCACGGATACAGCCACGTCACGAAAAGTCAGGGAAACAGCATATAAATTACTATTCTGCTCATTCTCGAAAAAAACATCAATATCCGAAAAGTCCACATCTACTCCACTTGACTGCACCACAGAATCCAGCAAGCTTTTCTTTATAACAGAACGATACTTATCTAATTTCAGATTAAGCTGTTCATTATGTTTATTCATTTGTGAAAAATGCTCCTCCAAATAGGAAAAATGTTCCCTTTGAGATACCTTTTCCTCGGAACCCACCTTTTTCACAAGCTTATACAGCGGCATATAGGTAGTGCGCATTCCCAATATAATAAAGACAAGTCCTACAATACCGATTGCAACAAAAATCAGATAAGACTTCGCTAAAGTCTGATTGATCTGTTCTATCAGTGCCTCTCTGGAAATCAGTGCCACTAAGGACAGTTCTCCCATGATATCTGTCTTAATATAGCAGGAATTGTCCGCGTCTATTTTGTAAAAGCCACTTTCCGACACCTCTTCCATGTAAGGAATTACTGCCTTAGCATTGGAAGTCAACACGATATTCCCATCCGCCCCCAAAATGCCAATGACAGGTATGTTGGAGGAGGTAAGATTATTCAATGTTTTCAGAAGATAATAGTCCTCCAAAACAAAAAAGAACTGATTCTTTCTGCTTTCCTCTATGTCCGGTACATAAATCAGGTAATTATGCCCTTTCTGTGCAATACAAATCACCTTCCCAGACCTATTCTCAAAAAGACCGGAAGCGTCGATGCTGATATAATTCTCGGTATCATAATATATCCTGTAAGCATTTCCCCCAAATTTGACAGGCAGCGTTGTGGACAAAACAGTATCGGAATTTTTATTTTTCCATACGATGGACCTGATAATACCGGAAGCATCGTCATACTTCTCCAATTCTGTCATCACTTGATACTCGCTGATATCATGCTGGGAATAGCCGTACAACATCAGGTCACTGTTTTTCTGCAATATCGTACTTAACTGTGACAAATACAAAAAATCCTCGTTTAATTGATTTCCTAAATTGTCAATCTGAATCTCTGTCTGATGACGCAACTCATCATAATAGTATTCAGAGAATTAATAACGGATTATATAAAAAAAACCCATCATCAATGCAAGATAAATCAAAAAGTAGAAAAAAATAAATTTAAACAACGTAGATGTCTGCTTCTTCATTTCTTTCCTTCCAATTCTGATCATGTTGATACAGTGGTCAAGACCTCCGTTACAGAACATGACCTGTTAATTTTTTCACTACTTCTCCACGCCAAAGCGATACACTGTTCTGGAATGAAATACCTTCCCGGACTCTAAGATACAACTGGGAAATCGCTCCTCTTTACAGGATTTGGGATAGAACTGTGTTTCAAAGCAGATACCGGCACGTTTTTGATATACTGCACCATTCTTTCCTTTTCTGTTGTTTAAAAAATTCCCTGTATACACCTGCATGCCGCACAAATCGGTGTAGGTCTCCATGTAAATACCACTTTCAGGGCTTATCACCTTTGCAGCCAATTTCAATTTACCATCATTCTCAAAAAGGTAATTGTGGTCATACCCTCCCGCAAGACGAAGCGGCTTATAATCAGCCTCTATATCTTGTCCAACAGCCTTTCTTCTGCGAAAATCCATGGGAGTATCATCAACGGAAGTGATTTCTCCTGTGGGCAACAGATGCTCGTCCGTCAGCAAAAAGGAATCCGAATAAACTTCCAGCTCATGAGAAAGGATATCTCCTGCATCATGTCCTGCCAGATTAAAATAGGAATGATTGGTGGGATTCACAACAGTATCCATATCACTTTCCATCTCATAATCAATTATCAGCTCCATCTTATCTGTGAGGGTATAACAAATCTTCTGCTTCAGATTCCCGGGAAAACCCTGCTCCAGATGAGGGCTTGTGCGATGAAACTCCACAAACTGCCCTTCTTCATTTTCTCCCTGTACAGCATTGTAAAATTTGTAATGCGAACGGTCATTTCCACTGTGCAAATTATTGCCGTGGCTATTTGCCTCCAACTGATATTCCACCCCATCAATCGTGACGCAGGCATTTCCGATACGATTGGCATTACGCCCCACATAAGCACCAAATCCACAAGAATTATCATAATATTCCTCTAAGGTATCGTATCCTAATAAAACATCAAGAAAAGAGCCGTTTTTATCCATCACCTGAAGCTTTAATAAAAGAGCCCCAAAATCAGACAGCCACACCTTCATTCCTTTTTCATTGCTTAAATAATATTGACTTGCTTCCTGTCCCTCTTTTGTTTTTCCCCAAAATTCTTTACCTGTTTTCATCTTTCTTCTCCTCTGCTGAAACCTACATAATTAGTCCTTGCAGGACGGTTTGTAGTATTACGCCTCATGGTGCCAGTTCTCCTTCATCCCTCTTATATTCTCGTATCACCTTTTCCACAAAACGGATCTACCGGAGATACACCTAAAAATTCGCTTCTTCCCTTCAGCTTAGATACTACCAGCAGCGGCAACTCACCGGAATACCAGGGAAAATCGTTCCCCCTGCCAAATAACGCGTTCCAGTTTACCCTCACAACAGTTGCATTAGAAACAGTTGGTATATTGATAACAATCATTGCCATGTCATACCGACTGACAAAGCTCTCAGTATTACACATAACTTCTTCTAAAGCCTTTTTTACTGCCGGTGTGATTGTATCTAATGTGGCCTTCCTCGTATCGAAACTAAATTTAAAAATGCGTTTACCACCTCTTGCGGATAATAGAAGTATCTGCTTTGTATCCTTTACAAGTGTAATCGCTTTATCTGCACATTCTTTTACCCACTCATGATACAAAGGATTTATTATCTCTTTCTCCGGAAGATTGTTGTCATCTGACGTACGCTTTTCAAATAATCCCATGGACATCTTTAATGCCAGAATTCTTGCAACTGCTTCATTTAATCTCCGCTCTGATAAGATTCCGCTCTCCATCCCTTTTCGCAAAAACTCTACATCCTCTTCAATGGAGCGATTAAACAGAATCATATCAGCGCCACATTCGATAGAGTACGGAACCGCTTCGTGCCTTGGCATATTCTGCATATAGTGCCTTCCTATATCTTATATTGAAGCCCTTAACAAAACAAGATACAATTTTTTCTACCCGAAAAACTGTATCTTGCCGATATTTCCTGCTTAATATAATTCCCGATATTTTAACGGTTACTCACTGCCAAGGTCTTCTGCCCTTACTTGGCAAAGGTTTCTAATTCATAGAACTGAAATGTGGAAACATAAGCTTTTCCTACCACTTACACTACCTCCGCATCATCAAATATATATTGTCAAAAATATAATTGTACAATATGGAGCATTTGAATCATGGAAATTGAGCGAGCTATCTTTGGGAGAGATACAGCAATTTATGCAATTTCATTTCATCGATTACTTACCCGATATTTTCTTATATTCAATGTAGATATAATATCCCCAGATTCCCCGCCTGATCATTCAGCCACTGATCGAAAATGCAGCATTCCACGGTTTTTCAAAAAAGAAAGGTGTCAACTGCGCTATATCCATACGCTGTTATTTCAAAAAAAGTGATGCTTCCAATCCTTCCGGAACAAAGTACTGTGTTATAGAGATTAACGACAACGGTGCCGGAATGGATGCAAAAATGTTATTCCAGCTAAGGAAAGCGATTAAAGTTCTGGACTACTTGCAAGACAAACCTTGCTTCAACGCTTTGACCGACTCACCACACCGTTTAATGCCTCGCTCAGCTTCTTCTGGTTCATGTCATGCTGATACTGACCTACACCGATGGACTTCGGATTTATTTTTACAAGTTCAGCCAGATGCTGTTTCGGAAAATAGTACCTTCCGTTCCATGAAGCATCGTCACTTTTTCTGCGGGAACTCATACCTGTAATAATTCATGATTGCCGCAATGCTCTTATTTTCCTCAAAGTTATCATGAATCTTATTTACAGGATATGTCACGGGTCTTCCTTCCAGTACCTCAACCACCCCAAGTGCTGCCTGATAAGCCATGCGTTCCAGCGCTTCTGTTGTAAATGCTGCGGTATGAGGTGTCACAATGACATTCTCCATGGAAAGTAATGGATTGTCCGCTTTGGGCAGGTTGCCCTCAAATACGTCCAGGGCTGCCCCTCTGATCTTCCCCTCCTTAAGCAGCCTGATCAACGCTTCCTCATCAATCACTTCTCCTCTTCCGGTGTTAATGAGGAAAGCAGATTCTTTCATCCAGGAAAGTTCCTTTTCACCAATCAAATGTCTGGTGGAGCTGCCTCCCGGAAGGTGCAGGGAAAGAAAATCTGCCGAAGAAATGACCTGCTGCATGTCATTTGTAAGAATTCCGAACTCCGTCTCCTGAACACCCTGAATATGGCGATTATAGCCGATTACTTTCATATGTAGTCCGAACGAAGCCATTTTCGCCACCTGGCTTCCGATATTTCCCATGCCGATGATACCAAGCGTCTTACCCTGTACATCGTTGCCGTAGACCTTGCGAACCTCATTCATTTCGCCAAGCTTCATCCTATTATTATAGTCAATAGAACGCTTGGCTAACATCAGAATCAACCCGATGGCATACTCTGCCACAGAGCTTTGATTGGATTCTGCCGCATTGGTAATCTGTATCTTTAAGTCCGTAGCTGCTTCTACATCGATGCAGTCCACGCCTACACCATGCATAGCCACTACTTTCAGCTTGGGACAATGTTCTAACACATAGCGGGTAAACTTTCCGTTTCTGGTCAATGCCCCGTCACAATCGGCACATTCGTGGATCAGCGTCTCCTGCTCCGGTCCGCTTCCCATGATCACTTCATAACCATTTTCTTTCAGATACTCTATTCCTTTTTCATTTATTGGTTCTGTCACCAGTACTTTCTTAGCCATCATCGTACCTCCTTGGTGCTGTTGATTTGCTCTTATCATATCGAAATGACAAACTTTGCGCAACTGCCTGAATGTACCGTTTTTTCCTGAATGACTGGACAATTTGTCGAACAAAGGATATAATGACTTTAATTTAAGGAGGTGAAGCCATGAGCTTAACGGTACAAACCATTCTGGATGAAAATTTATTAGGGACAGCCCACCTGATCGCAGGGAAAACCGGACTGGCAGCAGAAATCACCTGGGTCAATGTCATGGAGATCTTGGATGCTCCGGAATCCGTAGAAAAGGGAGAGCTTCTCATTACCACCGGGTATCAGCTGGACTGTGAGAATCTGCATGCAGGTTTAATATCACAGTTAAAAGAAAAAGGCGTCAGCGGAATGGCAGTACAGCTGGGATATTATATTCGGGAGATTCCCGAATATATACGTCTGCAGGCTGATAAAGAAGGCTTTCCCGTCCTTACCATCCCAAGCCACAAAACATTTTCGGAGATTCTCCACATCCTGATTCAGCGCATCCATGGTCAAAAAGAAATATCAGGAGCTTCGCCGGACCAGTCTGCCCTGTTAGAAGCCTTCAAAGAAGATATCCGTGAACACTCAGATCTTTTTTTTACAGATAAGACAATCACACTTTTGCTTATGATACGCCCCACTCAGGATACCCTTTCTACCGGTGCCGCACTTATGCCGCATATTCAGAAGCTGCGTTCTTTCCTGACTTCTGAGACCCTGGTGTGTACTTTTCATGGTTCTGACCAGGATACTTATCTGTTGATGGCCGTACCCAATGACACGCCTTACACCTCCCTTTTATATACTCTGAACATCGAGCTGACTCTCCTTTCAGAACGAATGGGAATCCATTTTTACGTGGGTGCAGACCAACTGCCAAACATGGAAAGTCTGGCGCTTATCGTATCTCACCTTCAGGAATGTACAGAATTGTTAGCTTCTATGGGAGCCAGAAGGGGGCTTTGTTATCATCAAAATATTCCTTTTCTGAAAATGCTGGATACCCTGCATCACAACCAGCGTTCTGTGGTATTGGACAATCAGCCGTTACAGCTCCTCTTAAACTATGACAAAATCAACGAGACGAATTACACTCAGACTCTGCGACTTTATTTTGCCGAGAACTGTAACGTGACCAGAACGGCCAAGCGCCTGTATATCCACAGACATACACTGCTTAATCGTCTTGATAAGATACGGGAACTGAGCAACTTAAATCTCGAAGATTATTATGCACGGATTTACATGTCCATAGCACTGCTGTTTCACGACTATTTCGCTTTCTGATGGACAGTTTGTACTATGCCGCCTACATTTTGTCTACAAGTATTTTCTTTTCCCAAAATGCTTTGACACCACACTTCTCCTGTGATATTCTTTCTAAAAAGAACCACCAAGGAGGTGCCATTCATTATGAGATTAGTAGGTGGATATACAAATTATGGACAGGATATCGGTATTCTGATGTTAGATACTGTTTTTCCGAGAATCGTAGGGGATATCGGCAATGCCAACACATTCAGGACTCATGTACGCTACCGTACCGTCAGGAATATAACCAGGGGATCCATCACAGAGAAGAATATAGAAAAAGAACTGCTGCAGCCTTTTATTGATGCCGCACAGAGTCTGGAAGCGGAAGGCTGTAAAGCTATCACTACCAGCTGTGACTTCCTGGCAGGCTTCCAGCGAAAGCTTGCAGATTCCGTACATATCCCGGTATTTACCTCTACACTGATGTTAGCCCCCATGGTACATACCATGATGAACCGGAATCTGAAAATTGCTGTTTTCACAGAGAATCCCGCTGTCATCAGCGAAGAATACTTTCATCAGGCCGGCTGGTCCTCCAAGGATATTCCCGTCATCGTCAGCGGTATGCCGGAGGATTCCCCGTTCAGCCGACTCTTCATCGGCGATCACCTGGAAGAGGATCTGCTGATCTTAAAGCAATGCATTACCGATATGACCAATGAGCACATGGAAAAGCATCCTGATACCGGCGCCATTATTCTGGAATGTGCCAACTTTGCACCTTTTACCGGACTGATCCAGGATCTTTCCGGTGTACCGGTATTCGGAATGAATCAGCTCCTGGAATATATTGAGAGCTGTATCAATCCGCCCCATTATTGTTAGACTGATATAGAAGCACGTGCCGCCGGGCACAGAGCAAAAGCACTGTCTGTTCATTCCCGAGAATGATGTGACAGTGCTTTTTATCAACTTAAAATATATGCAGACCCTTATACCAGCCAGAACAAAATAGGAATGGTGACAAGGGAAAGCAGTGTTGACAGAAATACGATCTTGGATGCATATGCCGCATCCCCATCATACTTTTCTGCCAGAATAGCCGTAGTGCTTCCTGCAGGCATACCTGCCAGGATGACTGACACGCCGGTTACCAGACTGTCCAGGTTAAACAGACGGCACACTAAAAGCGTGATCAGCGGAATGGCCAAAAGCCGAATTCCCGTATAATATAATGTCATCTTACTGATGATACTCTTAATCTGCACACCTGCCAGAATAGAACCTATGACCAGCATAGACACAGGCAGTGTACAGCCGCTTAAATATTTCAGTGTTCTATACACAGCTGTGGGCGGCGTCCACTGGGAAAACATAAATATAAAGCCAATCCACACCGCAATGATACAGGGATGCACTGCCAGCTTTTTCAGTGCGTCCTTAAAGCTGCTTTTCGTAAAACAAAAGAGCCCGGCCGACCACATGAAGAAACGCAAAGGAATCAGGTAAACCGAAGCATAGAGCAGTCCCTGGGAGCCGTAAATTCCTTCTATGATGGGATTGCCCATGAAGCCGGCATTGGAGCACATGGTGGCATACTGTAATACCATTTTCTGGGATTTGGGAGCAAACCAGTAAATGACTTTGCCCAAAAGGTAACACACAATCTGTATCCCCAATGCCACAAGCAGTACAATGACTGTAGATTTCAGGATCTCCTGATTCATCTCTATCATAAAGGAACAGATAATATTGCAGGGCAAAAAGACATCGATCAACAAATCCGTCAGACATTTCCTTCCCTGCGCCGTTATGATATTCTTTTTGGTAAGAATGACTCCCACCAGCATAATCAGGAAAATAATCACCTGTAGTTCAATCACATCATTTAAAGCAGACATAGCCTTGCCTCCATCCTTACATTTTTTTACCGTTTTCGGTTGCTATAATGCCATTATAAAGCTTCTGCGCACAGGAAGCAACATTTCCGAGATAAAGATCCTTCCCCAACTTCAGCACAGCAATTCTTTCATAAAGTCCATCCAGTCTATTTTTCAGTATTTCATCCTGCTTTCTGACTTTCATTAACGTATCATAAAGCGCATATACCGACAGTCTGGAGCAAAGTGCAAGCTTCTTCTTATTCTTCAACACCCAGCCGAAACCGATCTGCCCCAACCGAAACTTCTCATTCCTGCCAAGAAGCATGGATGCGCTTAGTCCGCAGGTCCAATTGGCATGATAAGGCACGATGGCTACATCCACATTCTCAATTCTCACCCTCCCGGTTTCTGCCGCCTCCCTTATCTTCCCGATCTCTCCGCATGCTTTCTGAATCTCACAGGCTGTCTGCAGCGTAATCTCCCTCCCCGCAAGCAGCCTGCATAAATAGTAAGACGCAAAATAGAGTTCCATGTCCTCAGCCTCACATCCCGCAGGCCGAAAATACAGGCACCCCATCTTACGTACCCCTCTCCCATAAAAAGCACACTCAAACACTATATCATTGTGCAAACCAATCACCTCCATTACCGGGCAATGCCGCACCGGGCGGACCAACTATCCCCGGTGCGGCTCTTTGCTCTTCCTTTTTATATTTTCGCTGAATCGGTCTCTTTATTTATAAGAAAGAAACTTGAAATAAACCCTGCAATCCTTACGGATGCTCCAGTTCAGATCTGCAGACGCTCCGTGCAGTTCATCTACAGATATCAGATAAAGCTTAGGGGGATCATCATACAGTCTTGTGTTCAGGTCATCGTAAATAGCCTGTCTCTTTTCGGCATCCATCTCGGTACGTGCCTCATCGATCAAAGCATCGTATTCGGCATTGTCCATTGCACTCTGAGTACCGCTGCTGTGTACCTGACTGGACAGAATACGGTCAACATCACGGAACTCATTGGAAGTGGAACTGAACATCAGGTCAGGAGTCTTGGACTTGTCAAACAGGATATCCAGCCATTCATTCCAGCTTACGAATTTTACTTCTACATTCAGGCCGACTTCCTGAAGCATGGCAGCTACAGCCTCTGTCACTTCACCGTCCTTGGTCCAACGTGTTTTCTCGGAAACCAGTTCAATGGTTTCTCCATTATAGCCGGACTTTGCAATCAGTTCTTTTGCTTTCTCTACATCATAAGGATAAGCTTCCAGGCTGGAAGTATATCCGGTTGTACCTTCACTGGCAATCTGACCGGGTTCAGGAGTAGCATAGCCCAAAAACAGGGATTCTGCAATACCTTCTTTATCGATCGCATAGTTACATGCCAGTCTTAAATCAGCATTTGCCATAATACCGCTGGTGGCATTGAATCTCATGAAGTAATTCTCCATACCTTCACCGGTTACTACCTGAGGCAGCTGTTCTACGTATTCAGGCAGCATATTCACTGCAATATTGATCTCACCGGTCTGCAGAGCGGATACACGTGTACTTGCTTCCTCAATGAAACGGAAGGTAATGTTGGTAATCGCAGGAGCATCTCCCCAGTAAGAATCAAAGGCTGTCAGGTCAATCTGCTTTCCTCTTTCCCAGGTAACAAATTTGTACGGGCCGGTACCGTTAGCCACACTTACCAGATCCTCATTGGACTTACCGTCTACTGTTTCTTTGTCTACCATATACAGCTTGGTCAGACGCTGTAACAAAATCGGGTCAGGACCATTAGTAGTAATGGTAAAGGTCTTATCATCTACTGCCTCTGCCGAAACAATGGTAGAAAAGTCGCTGGCAAACTGGGAACCATATGCAGGATCTACAATACGATTCACAGAATATACCGCATCCTCTACTGTAAAATCGCTGCCATCATGGAACTTAACGCCTTCCCTGATGGTAAACTGCCATGTGGTTTCGTCCACATTGGTCCATTCTGCAGCAAGCACAGGTTCGATTTCCAGAGTATCACCGTTAAACATCACCAGTGGCTCATTGATCTGCCAGGTTACCCAGAACATATTGGTGTCGTCAGCATACTGCGCATCCAGTGTAGACGGTTCGCCCTGCAGTGCTACTACCAGAGAGTCTTTATCACTCGTAGATGTCTTGTCTGCTGCACTAGCTTCCACACTGTCGTTTGTGCCTGTTGTTACTGCCTGGCTGTTTGTTCCTGAAGTGCTGCCGCAGCCTGTGAGTACGGTGGCACAAGCCAGTACTCCTGCTAATACAAGATTCCATTTCTTCATAATGCTTTTTCCTCCTCAAAATAAGATTTGGCAGCTGCCCAAAGACCGGGCAGCACCATCTATGTAAACGCCGGCCGAAACCGATCGAATACATGCCTGTTATTTAATCTCTGACTCCCCATGGAAATCAGCGAAGCATGCCACGAAATGTCCCGGGGTACGTTCTTCCAGTTCCGGAGTCTCCATACGGCATCTGTCGGTAGCGTATTTACATCTTGCCGCAAATCTGCAGCCTGCCGGAGGATCCACGGGGGAAGGAACCTCACCCAGAAGGATTTCTCTCTTAATGTCGCGGTCTCTGGGATGTTCAATGGGCACCGCACAGAGCAGCGCTTCCGTATAAGGATGCAGACGATGCTTGAAAATCTCCTCCGTCTCGCCGTATTCTACCATTTTTCCAAGATACATTACCGCTATGTGAGAGGAAAGCCATCTGACTACCCTGATATCATGGGAAATGAACATATAAGTCAGATTATTGGTTTCCTGCAGCTCCTTCATCAGGTTCAGTACCATGGCTCGAACCGATACATCCAGTGCTGATATGGGTTCATCTGCCACTACGAATTTGGGGTTCAGGGCGATGGAACGGGCTATGCCCACACATTGCTTCTGACCTGCTGCCAGGGTATGGGGATATTCTTTCATGATATCCGGTTTTAAACCTACTGTCTTAAGCAGATGAGCGACTCTGTCCTCCAGTTCACTGCCCTTTGCCATTTTATGAACTACCAGGGGCTCTGCTATGATTTTTTCTACCGTATCCCTGCTGTCAAAAGAACTGAAGGAGTCCTGGAAGATCAGCTGAGCCTTCTCACGAAATGCAGTCTCCTGCTCCCCGTGAAAATATGCAATGTTCTCGCCCTCAAAATAAATATCTCCTCCGGTTCTGGGTAACAGCTTCAGAACCAGACGTCCCAGGGTGGTCTTGCCGCAGCCGCTTTCACCTACCACACCAAGGGTCTGCTTTTCATAAATATCAAAACTGACATTGTCTACTGCATGGACGAAGGAGGTTGCTTTCTTCACCAGCCCTCCGCCGATGGGAAAATATTTTTTCAGGTATCTCACCGATACCAATGGTGTCTTCTTTTCTTCTGCCATCTTTCTCTTGCCCCTTTCTAACGGTTTTACAGTTTGACGGACAACGGATCGAATTCTTCACGAATCCAGTTACCGACCAGATTCAGGCACAATACCGTAATACCGATCATAAGGCCGGGAAATAATACGATCCACCAGGCATTTGTTATGTACTGCTTACCATCACCGATCATTAATCCCCAGGAAGTGCTGGGTGCCTGTACGCCGAAGCCCAGGAAACTGAGATTCGCCTCTGCATTGATAAAGTTGGCCAGCTGCATGACGAACGTAGTGATCAAAGGAGAGATAATATTGGGTACAATATGGCGGAACAGAATTCTCTTTGTGCTGGCGCCGATAGCCTGCCCTGACTCTACCATGGTAGAACCGCGAATTGTCAATACCTGACTTCTGGCCATCTTACAGAACAGCGTCCAACTGCTGAATACGAATGCGATGATCAGCGTCGTCTCACCAGGGCCGAGCACCATAACCAGTGCCAGAGACACCAGGAAAGTAGGGGAAGAAGACCATACATCCACGATTCTCATGATGACCATGTCCGCCCAGCCTCCGAAATATCCTGCAATGAGCCCAAGGATGACTCCGATCACAGAACCAATGGCCGTAACGGAGAAAGCAATTTTCAAGGTAGCTCTGGCTCCATAGACAAGGCGGCTGTAAATGTCACGTCCCAACTGGTCCGTTCCCAGGAAATGTGGAATGCCTCCATCCTCTGAGACGAGTGTTGGTGCTGATTTAATATCTTTCAGGCTGGTCTTAGCCGGATCATAGGTAGCAAAGACCGGAGCAAAAATAGTGACGATCACAAGAAGCAGCAGAATGATCATAGCCACCAGCGCCCCCTTATTGTGTTTAAATCTTCTGAAAAATCCAACTTTTTTAGCTTTGCTCATGAGCCTTCCTCCTAATATCTGATGCGGGGATCACATGCAGCGTAGAGAATATCTACCAGCAGGTTCACCATACACACCATAATGGATACAAAAAATACTTCTGCCTGAAGCAGCGGGAAATCCAGATTGTTAATCGTACCTGTCATCAGCTTACCGAATCCGTTCCAGCCAAATACGGTCTCGACTGTAGCACTGGTTCCTGCCATCAGATCAATGAAGTCTGCACCGATCATGGTGATGGAAGCTGTCAGGATATTACGGAATGCATGCTTGAACAGGACACCCCTCTCGGAGACACCCTTTGCTCTTGCAGTAGTAGCGTACATGGAACCCAGCTGCTGGATCATTTCAAATCTGACGATCTGCGCCAGGTGCCCCATGGGACAGCATGCAAGGGTAACCGCCGGAAGTACCAGATGTCTCCAGGTACCGCTTCCTGATGTATAGAACCATCCCAGCTTAACTGCAAATACAAGCATCAACATCAGACCGATCCAGAACGGAGGAAGACAGATACCTACGGTTGAAGCCCCGGAAAGTAGTCTGTCCAGGAAAGAACCGGGTCTGTAAGCTGCCAGGATTCCCAGCGGAATGGCTACCACACAGGCAATCACCATAGCTGCCGCCACCAGGATCAAAGTATCCGGCAGCACATCCAGGATCAGATCAATACAGTCAACGTTCTGCCACCAGGAAGTTCCAAAATCCAGTTTTACAATATTAAGTAAATAATCTTTTAACTGAACCAGCAGGGGCTGATCCAGACCAAGCTTCTGTTCCATCAGTGCTCTCTGTTCCTGTGTTGCATTCAGCGGAAGGAGCATATCTACAGGATTACCGATCATGTGTGTGATGAAAAATACCATGATGGAAATGCCGAATACCACGAATATCATAAAGAACAATCTATTGATAATATACTTTTTCATTCCCATAACTTTTTCCTCCTATTGTTCTTCATTCTGCAACGGGAAGTCCTTATACTGCAGCGGGAAATGGCATCTTACATAGTGGCTGCCGTCTCCTGCGATATCCTGATAGCCGGGCTCTTTTGTCTTACAGATTTCCTGACAATACTTGCATCTGGGATGGAATTTACAGCCCTCCGGAAGATGTAAGAGGTGAGGCGGATCGCCCTCGATGATCTTCAGCTTCTCTCCCTGTTTCATATCTTCCACGGATTCTACGATGCCTGCCGTATAAGGATGGGCCGGTCTGTCAAATAAGGTAAACACATCACAGATCTCCACCATCTGTCCTGCATACATGATGGCAACTCTGTCCGCCATTTCGGCCACAATTCCCAGATCAGATGTAATGAAAAGAATGGTAGTATCAATTTCTGTACGAAGCTGCTTCATCAGTCGAAGAATCTGTGCCTGAATGGTCACATCCAGGGAACAGGTGGGCTCATCTGCGATCAGAAGCTTGGGCCTGCATGCCAGTGCAATGGCAATCATGACTCTCTGCTTCATACCACCGGAAAGCTCGTGAGGGTAGTTATGATATCTTTTTTCCGGAGAGGGGATCCTTACCAGATTCAGCATCTCGATGGCTTTCTGTTTGGCCGCTTCCCCCTTCAGCCCCTGGTTGATCTCCAGCGCTTCCTGAATCTGTGCCCCGATCTTCTGGGAAGGATTCAGGGAAGACATAGGCTCCTGCAGGATCATGGCAATTCCCTTACCCCGAATATTTTTCATCTGCTTGACAGAATAGTCGGAAATCACTTCTCCATCCAGAGTAACCGTTCCTGACTTTATTTTTCCGGGAGGCCAGGGAACCAGCTTTAAAAGAGAAAGGGCTGTCACAGATTTGCCGCTTCCGCTTTCTCCTACCAGTGCCAGTACCTCTCCCTTATTCATGGAAAAGCTGACATCATCTACTGCTTTAACTTCTCCTTCTCTCAAATAAAAAGATGTACATAAGTTCTTAACTGACAGTATTTTTTCCTCTTTCATGGTAACACCTCTTTTAACCCAGACCGGAATCTTTTCATTTCCCGGGAATCTTGTATTTCCCGGGAAATGAAAAGAGCAAAAAAGCACTTTTTAGCCTCTTCGCTCTCTTCAAACCACATCTGTTATTGATTGTGATGATTATACCTAATCAGAACCACTATGTCAACACCTAATTTATTTTTTTGACTTTGGGGCATTTCTATGGTATCTTTATATTACTAAACACAAAGGGGACACCGTCAAAATGACAAGTATTATCGAACAGTTAATGGGACTTGGACTGACAAAACACGAATCTTCCATCTACCTGGCCCTTCTGGAGCAGGGAGCACAGACGGGATATGAGGTAGCCAAAAGTACCGGCATCTCCAGATCCAACACTTATATCACATTGGCCAGCCTGGTAGAGAAAGGCGCAGCCTACGTTCAGGAAGAATCTGTGGTCAAATATACTGCAGTGCCTTTCCTGGAATTTTCCAATAATCTGATTCGCAGGATGCAGAATCTGCAGCAGACCATCCTGCCCAATCTGCCCGTGCATAAAGAGGATACCCAGGGTTATATTACCATTCGCGGAGAAGAGAACATCATGAACAAGCTGGTGACGCTTCTTCTGAACGCGACCCTGCGTATCTACGTATCAGTGCCATATCATCTTCTGGCGGAGATCGAGCCCTGTCTCACCGCCAAAATTAATGAGGGACTGAAAATCGTGATTCTGACCGACAGGAGCTACACCCTGGAAGGGGCCACTACCTATATAACCCCCAAAGGTGACGGACAGATTCGACTGATCGTGGATACCTCCAAAGTATTGACAGGACACATTACCAAGACGGAGAATCCCGCCTGTCTTTACTCCCAGAATGCTAATCTGGTGGAAATTTTCAAGGCGATGCTGCAGAATGAAATCACACTGCTTGAGAATCACCTGTTATCGTAACTACAGCTATTGTCATAACCGCAGACTGCAAAACTGCCCTCCGACTTTTGGCCTGGAGGGCAGCCTTTTTTATGCTCCAAATACATTTGTCAGTCCAAGCTTCTCAATGCGTGCACAGATTGCAGGAATATCCGTGGTATACAAATTAAGCTCTTTCATATGCTCAAACAGCACCGAACCTGAGAAGGTATACTTCTTGCCGGCACCTTCCGGCGTCTTCATCATCTCATTTACATAGCTGATGGCTTCTCCGATGGCAGTCTCTCTGGGCAAAACCAGTAGTTCTTCGCCTTTTGCATATTTTACACTGTTATAGCCTGCCAGAATACCCGTTACCAATGCTTCTGTGTGACCTACCAGCAAACCGGCCTTTTCACCGCCGCAGAACAGGTTATCTATGCCGATGACCTTCAGGCTGTCCTCTCTGGGAGACATGTCAAAATATCTCATAGAATTTCCCTGGCTTCCCGCATAAGGATCTTCATATCTGGCATTTTCAAATCCCGGTATTTTATGGAGCTTTTCCAACGGATAGTAAGGTGTCATCATCTTGGCATGGCCTGTATCCAAAAGAACGATATTCTCTGCAAATTCTTTCAATGCGTACTGCTGACATGCCTTCATGGAAAGGTGATCTTCTATGAGCTCCTTAGGAAGCGGCACTACCACCACGCCTTTTTCATTCAGTTCTTTCACGATCTCAGGCGCCAGTGACTCTTTGAAAAGCTTACAGGAACCGCTCATAGCCCCAATGGAGCCATCTGCTTTCTGCCCCGTGATCTCTTTCACACCGCACAGGCCTGCAAGACTGACCCTGCCTCCGAAAGCCGGGCATCTGAGGACGCACATGCAGCAGCCGTTTCCGTATTTCGCACAATTGTTCATGGGGCCTGCCGTACCGGTCACATCAATGAAGACATCTCCCTCATACACGTTGCCGGAAGCAGTCTCTACGGCAAGCAAGCGGTCTGCGCTTTTCTGTACCTTGGTGACTCTTTCTTTTAGGTGAATCTCCACACCCTGCTCTGCCAGATAGTTGGTGATTGCCACCGGTGTCCTGGCAATATCGTAAAGGCTTGCATGCTTATGCCCTGGGAACTCCACGTTCACATGATTGCAGGTACTGTCAATGACTTTAAAAAGATCACCGCCGCCCATAGCTATCATTTCTTCTGTGGCAGTAAATCTGCCGTTATTTCTCATAATACCGCCAACCAGGCCGGTACCGAGCAGGCTGTCTGCCCGCTCCAATAATACTACTTCTGCTCCATTCTTTCCGGCACAATATGCTGCACCACATCCAGCCCAGCCGCCGCCTACTACCACTACTTTCATAGAAACCTCCTTACTATATCAACTGTATTATTTGTCTTGACATCCGCTCCTTCCAATTCCTTTACAAATTCTGCAATCTTCTCAAGTCCGTCCCGGATGTCATCCCTGCCGGCTGCATAGGATATTCTGACAAAATCCACGCATTCCTTTCCAAGCGCCACAGCAGGCACGGTCGCCACATACTTTTCCTCTAGCAGTCTGGAAGCAAATTCCTGGCCGGTGAGACCGGTAGCAGATACGTCCACCATCACATAAAACGCGCCGTAAGGCTTTACATAACTGAGCTTTGGAATCTGATCCAGCCCTGCAAGCAAAAGCTGCCTGCGGACACTGAACTCCTCCACCATCTCCTCCACACATTTCTGTGTTTTGGGCAGCATCATGGAATCTGCCAGTCCCACATGGATAAAGGTAGGACAGCAGGTGCTGGAATACTGATGTACTTTCATGATCGGTGTAAGTAACTTCTCATCAGCAAGAATATAACCTACTCTCCATCCGGTCATGGCATACGTCTTGGAAAAACCATTTACCAGAATGGTCCTCTCCTTCATTCCCGGGAAGGATACTACAGAACAGAACTCTCTCCCCTCATATAATAGTTTACTGTACATTTCGTCTGATAATACATACAGATCATGCTCTCTTGCCAGCTTACACATTCCTTCCAGACTTTCTCTTGAATATACTGCTCCCGTAGGGTTGTTGGGATTGTTCAGGATGATCAGCTTCGTCCGGTGGGTAATCGCAGCCTCCAATTCCTTCAGATCAATCTGAAATCCGTTTTCCGGACGCAGAGGCAGATTCACGCAGATACCGCCGCACATCTCCACCAGATTCTGATAAGTCACAAAGGAGGGCGTAAAAATAATGACTTCATCGCCTTCATCTACAATGGAAAGCACCGCATTGTTCAGTGCCTCCGCTCCGCCGCAGGTAATCAGAATCTCCGTTGCCGGGTTGTAGCTTACCCCCAGCTCCTCTTTTACGGAATCTGCCAGAATTTCACGCAGTCTGGGCAGTCCCCTGTTAGAGCCATAATGGGTAAAATTATTCTCTATTGCCTGAATCGTTGCCTGCTTGATCGGCTCCGGTGTATTAAAGTTCGGTTCCCCCGCACTCAAAGGAATGACCCTGTGTCCTTCGCTTCTCAGTGCTGCCGCTCTGTCCAACACGACTCTGATGGCAGAAAAACACACATTGTCCAGACGGTTGGCCCCTGTATAATTTTCCAATGATTTTTTCATTTTTTTCAAACCTCCTACTTTACTTCTTCATCCACCTGTGATAGTATGTCTGAATAGGAACACTATAATATCATTTCCATAAATTGTCAATAAGAAGGAGGCTGTTTATGAAAAGATTTGTAATCGCCGTAACCCGTACCTGTGGCAGCCGTGCTACTACCATCAGCAAATTACTTGCCAAAGAACTGAATATTGATGTATATGATAAGGACCTGTTAAAGCTGGCTTCCCAGGACAGCGGAATCAATTATGACCTGTTTGCCCAGGCAGACGAGCATACCAAGAAAAGCCTGCTTTACCGCATTTCCCAAAAAGTATATCACGGTGAGCTGATTCCCAAGGAGAGCGGAGACTTCATCTCAGATACCAATCTGTTTAATTTCCAGGCCAAGGTCTTAAAAGAGCTTGCCGAGAAAGAATCCTACATATGTATCGGCAGAGCTGCCGACTATATCCTGCGAGATAACCCCAATGTCATCAAGGTGTTCATCCACGCACCGCTGGAACAGTGTATCAGTAAAGAAATGCAGCGTCTGGGCATCACCCGGCAAGAAGCACAGAAGCATATCCGGACTACCGACAAGTATCGCCGGGACTATTATAAGTATCATACGGGAAAAGAATGGGAGAATCCCTACAACTATGATCTGTGTCTGAATACGGGAGTTTTGTCAGATGAGGCATGCGTTGCCTACCTGAAAGAATATCTTAGGTTGAGAGGTTATCTTGAATAGAAAAATAGTGATTTCAGTCACGGCTTCCTGCCATCGGTTACGACGGAGGAGCCGCAAATAATTTCACCCGGCACTTCTGCCGGGTGTATGGTAACTCTATTCTCTCAGGAGCAGTACCATCCCAATCTTTATATACATAAATTATCCTTGCGTCTGCCATAGTTTATTTGCCTCTTTTCGCTCTACTCCGCGTCTGAATATTCAGATCCTGTAATTTTCTGCCAAATTCGTCATCCTTTGCAATTAACGCAAAATCTCGATCCATTCCACCCAATGCATGCAATACAGCTGCATAAGTTCCGATAGATACTGTTGCCGTACCTTGATTTTTCCTCTGTCGCGACTTAATTCCGGTCTGTCTGTCAGATACTGTAAACCCATTAAATGATAACCCCACCCTATTTCTATAGTTGAAAAAAGCTCTGCTTCCGCAGAGCCTTTCAGACATTTTCTTTCAGCTACCAAAGTAGCTTAGCCGGATTGTGGTAAATATCAAACCCTTATAAAGCTGGCAAGGCACTGCCCTCCGGCACAACACCTTGCTTCAAAGCGGCTTCTGAACAATCAATTCGCTTATCGCTCTTTCCCAATATTCTTCTGGAATATCCGGCCAGCTCCATTTACCAGTATCATTGTAAAGAAGCCGCATCGCTCTTGATAATACTGTTCCATGGGAAATATCTCCGTTCCGCAACAAATTCTCCGTAACCCTTGTCCAACAAGGTGCCTTGGCGTATAAATGGATATTAACTACAACGTACTGATCCCGGCACTAATCGAGGCAAATATACACGAAAAGATCGTGCCATTGCAGAATTAACCAAAAGAGTAGCTTTTCTTGAAGATAAGGCACTCAAGAAAGCCGGACGTCCCAAAACTCGTTTTTATGTAAACGGGCGAGAGTTGACTGACGATTATCTGATC
>JAGAUD010000002.1 GCA_017620975.1 Lachnospiraceae bacterium
CGAAGAATGAAAAACTCATTGCTATCGTTATTAGGATTCTCTTTATCATATCATTAACATTATTCTACCGAACAGCAACAACTTTGCAATACTCGCATATATAAAATTCCGCAAAGCAATTAAGCTAAGCGGAGAAATCAAAACCGATAGTAAAAAAGCAATGTCTCCACTATACAACCCGCTGGCACGATATCCCTAAGTATCTGTCAAATAGACAGCAGACGTCCTACCAGCTTCCACCGGCACCGCCGCCACCGAAACTTCCACCTCCAAAACCACCGAAACCACCGCCGAAGCCACTGCCGAATGAGGAACCTCCGCCATACGATCTGCCACTGGTAATGATCGGTCCGACATATATAGTTCTGCGTCCTCCACCAGGGTTATGGTCATTGTTATTTCCCTGACCGACAACAATAATAATGCAGAAAATCAGCAATCCTATAACGAACAGAGTGATTATCATCTCAAAAAAGTCATCTTCTTCATCCGCACCACGAGGTTCTGAAATCTCCCCGCTTGCGAGCTTCATCAGTACATCACAAGCTGCTTCTACTCCTGTATAATAATCATTGATCCTGAAATTCGGAATCAGTTCGTTTTCAATTATCCTCTTTGCGTAAGCATCAGGGATTGCTCCCTCAAGTCCATAGCCTACTGCGATGAATACCTGACCGGCCGAATCATATATCTTTGGTTTTACAAGCAGCACGATTCCATTATTGAACTGTGCGGAACCCACTCCCCACTCCAGACCGATTCTGGTAGCAAACTCTGATGGATCGTATCCCTCCATATCCTTTACTGTCACGACCACTATCTGGTTTGAAGTGCTGTCATCAAATGCAACCAGGGTATTCTCCAGTGTGGATACCTGCTCAGGGGTGAATACCTTTGCAAGGTCATTGACAAGCCTCTGCGGGTCTGGGCGCGAAGGAATGGCATAGGACACAGCGGCTGCCATAAGACAGACCAGGGTAAGAATATATTTAGAATGAGATTTCATCTGGCAATTCAGTTACATCGTCTTCTTTATACGGGAAGAAACTCTTCAACTTCTCACCTGCCAGCAGTGCAGCCTGAGACAAGCCCCCGGTAAAGTCACCATTACGAAAATGGTCAGACATCGTCTGGGCGACATCGTTCCAGAAATTCTCAGGAACGACATCATTGATACCTTTGTCGCCAATAATGGCAAACACCCTGGAATTACATGCCAAATATATCAGAATACCGTTTCTAAGTGCTGTCTTGTGCATTCCAAGCTTTACGAAGACCTCCTCTGCACGCCTAACAGGGTCACCGGTACAATTTGCGTCAATATGTATCCTAATTTCTCCGGATGTACCTTTTCCGCACATCTGACTGCAGCAACAACGATTTCCTGCTGCTCTACCGTCAGAAATTTATCAGCTTTCATAAAGGATGCTTTAGAATTCCACCTTAGGTGCGGTCTCCGAACCGGCCTGAGCCTCGAAATAGCCTTTCTGCTCAAAACCGAAAACAGATGCGATGATATTAGAAGGGAATCTGCGGATATTTGTGTTATATTCCTTTACAGCCTGATTGAACTTCATACGCTCTGTTGCAATGCGGTTCTCGGTTCCTTCGAGCTGAGCCTGAAGATCCCTGAAGTTCTCATTTGCCTTCAGATCAGGATAGTTCTCCTGGATAAGAAGAAGTTTTCCGAGAGCTGTCGAGAGCTCACCCTGAGCCTCATTGAACTTCTCAACAGACTCTGAAGTCAGATCTGATGGATCCACAGTGACCTGTGTGGCTTTAGCACGTGCTGCAACTACGTTTTCAAGTGTCTCCGACTCATGTGCGGCATATCCCTTTACCGTCGCTACAAGATTAGGAATCAGGTCTGCCCTTCTCTGGTAGACATTCTCCACCTGAGACCACATAGACTGCGTATTCTCGTCAGCAGAAACAAGCCTATTATATACATTCTTTACCCATACAAAGCTGCCTAAAATCACGACTGCTACAGCAATCCAGATAATTGTACTCTTTTTCATATCCATAAAAATTTAAAATACCGATAAACAGGTCAAAGTTACGAATTTTTCCAATAATCTGTCATCATTATCATTTACACCCGGACTTATTCTTGAGGGAGGCATTGCTGACTCCATCCCGATTAAATATGCAATGAGCCAAGGATATGATAAGATAGTGTTAATCCTGACCAGAAATAAAGGCTACCGGAAGAAAGAATCAAAGATGGGCTTCGCTAAGGCGTTTTATCGTCAGTATCCGAACTTGCAAAGGGCAATGTCAGAACGCAATGCAAAGTACAACAAAACCATGGACCTTATCGAAGGACTTGAAGAAGAAGGCAGGATTACCGTCATACGTCCTCTCAAAGCAATAGAGGTCAGCCGCATGAAAAAGGATACAGCGAAGCTCACAGCACTATACGAAGAGGGCTATGAAATCGCAGAGAGAATTATTTCAAGTAAGGAATAGTCATGGAAGAATATTACAGACATTTCAAGGGTAACGTATACAGTGTCCTTCATATAGCAAAGCACTCGGAAACCCTCGAG
>JAGAUD010000003.1 GCA_017620975.1 Lachnospiraceae bacterium
AAGTATGGAATGCATCCCGATTTATCATGATGAATATGGATACCGCTGCTGCAGCAGGCAGAGAGATTACCCTTCCGGGCGAAGGAGAACTGCAGCCGGTTGACAAGTGGATTCTTTCCAAACTGAATACTTTGGTAAAAGAAGTAACCGACAACATGGACAGCTTTGAGCTTGGTATCGCTGTTCAGAAGGTATATGACTTTATCTGGGATGAGTTCTGCGACTGGTATATCGAGATGGTTAAACCTCGTCTGTACAACACAGATGATACAGCCAGCCAGAATGCGGCACTTTGGACCTTAAAGACCGTCCTTATTGATGCACTGAAGCTGCTTCATCCGTATATGCCGTTCATTACAGAAGAAATCTTCTGCACACTGCAGAGTGAAGAGGAATCCATCATGATCAGCACCTGGCCTGTATATCAGGAGGAGAGAAGCTTCCAGAAGGAAGAGAAGGATATTGAGATCATCAAGGGCGCTGTAAGAGGCATCCGTAATATCAGAAGCGAGATGAACGTAGCACCCAGCCGCAAGGCAAGTGTATATGTTGTCAGCGAAGATGAGGTGATCTTAAATACTTTTACCAAAGGTAAGCTGTTCTTTGCATCCCTGGCTTATGCAAGCGATGTAACCATGCAGAAAGATAAGACCGGTATCGCTCAGGATGCAGTATCTGTAGTGATTCCCGGTGCTACCCTGTATATGCCCTTTGCAGATCTGGTAGATATTGCACAGGAAATTGCCCGTCTGGAAAAGGAAGAGAAGCGTCTGCAGGGAGAGCTTGCACGTGTAAACGGCATGCTTTCTAATGAAAGATTCATTTCCAAGGCTCCGGAAGCTAAGATTGCGGAGGAGAAGGAGAAGTTGGCTAAGTATACGCAGATGATGGAGCAGGTTAGCAACCGTCTGGCACAGTTGAGATAAGAATAGAAAATAACCTATGCAGAAAAGAGGCCTCACTACACGTGAAGCCTCTTTCTATATTCCGCCGGAGTTACCTCATACTTCTGCGCAAAGCTCTTATAAAACCATGACAGATTCTCAAACCCACACTCATAACAGACATCCGTCACATTCGGATTGCTGATAATGCTTTCCATTGAAAATGCCGGAAAACTATGATAAAATTTCACTTGATTGGTACAGGCAGAAGAAAGCTGAACATATTTCGGGATTGTAAGGCGAACGGAGAAAAGCGAGGAATACAGATATGAAATTATTAATTATCAGACATGGAGATCCTGATTACAGTATAGACTCTTTGACAAAAAAAGGCTGGAGGGAAGTAGAGTATCTTTCAGAGAGGCTGGTAAAGCTGGATGTCAAAGATATCTATGTATCCCCTCTGGGAAGAGCAAAAGACACGGCTTCCTGTACACTGAAAAAACTGGGCAGGACAGCGCAGGAGAAAGAGTGGTTGAGAGAATTTGCTCCTCAGATTTGGCGTCCCGATGTACCGGAGAGGAAGAAGAATGCCTGGGACTGGCTGCCCCAGGACTGGGCTGTGCAGGAACAGTTTTATCATTATGATCAGTGGTGGAAATGTGATGCCATGAAGGAGGGCGAAGTAAAGCAGGAATATGACTGGGTAACGGCGGGCTTCGATGAAGTGCTGGCAGAACATGGTTATGTCAGAGAAGATCATTTCTATAAGGCAGAAAAAGCCAACAATGATACGCTGGTATTCTTCTGCCACTTCGGATTAGAATGTGTACTTTTAAGTCATCTGCTCAATATTTCACCAATGGCATTATGGCATGGTGCCTGTGCGGCACCTACCTCAGTGACTACTGTAGTGACAGAGGAGCGAAGGAAAGGAATCGCGTACTTCAGGATGAGCTCCTTTGGTGACACTTCCCATTTGTATGCAAATGGTGAGGAACCGGCTTTTGCGGCCAGATTTTGCGAGTGTTATGATAATGAAGAAGAAAGGCATGATTGATTATGGCAGAAAATAAGGTGGGTATCAGTACGCTGTGCTATATTGAATGGGACGGACAATACCTGATGCTGCACAGGACGGTTAAGAAAAATGATGTGAACAAAGATAAATGGATCGGTGTGGGCGGTCACTTTGAAGCAGGGGAAAGCCCGGAAGAGTGCGTGCTTCGTGAAGTAAGGGAAGAAACAGGCTATACCCTGACTTCCTACCGCTATCGAGGGATTGTAACGTTTGTATCCGGTTCCGGAGAGATTGAGTATATGTCTCTTTTTACAGCAGATGGTTTTGAGGGAGAGCCCATTGAATGCGATGAAGGGGAACTGGAATGGGTGCCTATCGAAAAGGTGTGGAGCCTGAACATCTGGGAAGGCGACAAGATCTTTTTCAGGCTGCTGGATGAGGAGATTCCTTTTTTCTCACTGAAGCTGGTCTATGACGGATGTGGGAAACTGGTAGATGCTTCTCTAAATGGCAAGCCTATGGAGTTGTTTGATATTTTAAACGAAGATGGCAGCAAAAGCGGTATTGTAAGAGAACGGGGCGTGGCCCATAGAGAGGGAAGTCTGCACCCTACGTCCCATGTCTGGATTGCCAGAGAGGTGGAGCCACAGAGATTCCAGCTTTTATTGCAAAAGCGCAGCGAACATAAGGATGCTTATCCGGGGTGCCTGGATATTTCTTCAGCCGGTCACGTCAGTGCAGGAGATGATTACCTGGAGTCTGCTGTTCGTGAAATGGCGGAAGAACTGGGAATCTATGCCAATCCTCAGGATCTTGAGGAGGTTGGTCAACGTCATGTTTATCATGAGACGGAATTTTATGGAAAGCCTTTCAGAGACCATGAGATCAGTAAGATATATTTGTATTGGAAGCCGGTGGAAATAGAGGCACTTACCCTTCAGGAGTCTGAGGTGGAAGCAGTAGTCTGGATGGATTATAAAGATTGCCTTAGAATCATTAAGGACCAGTCGGTGAAGAACTGTCTGATGGAAGAGGAAATACGGATGATCGGTGACTATCTGGGGATATAAGTATTTGGAGGCTCAGTGTATCTGGAAGAGAGCCGGATGCAAAAGGCTCAAATTCTTTTAGAAAGAAAGTTAAGGTTGAAGAGAGCAGCGTCATCACGATAAAATGTAAGGAGCAGTGCAGTTTTACTGCAAGTTAGAAAGGAAACGGGAAGGAGAGCTTATTTTATGATGAGGTATGTTATGGTTGCGTAGCACTGGCTATTGCAACGTAATCAGGTAACGATTCAGGAACTGGATGAATTTGCTATAGCCATTGCGAATCCTGAGCAAAAATAATTTCGGGAGGCAATCATGGGCTATAGAAGAGCAGAAGAGATTCTGCCGAGAGAAGTAATAGAATTGATCCAGCAGTATGTAGATGGCGAGAATATTTACATTCCCAGAAAGGAAAAGCAGCGTCATGGCTGGGGGCAGAAGACTGCTATCAGGGAAGAAATCGAGAGTCGAAATGCAGATATTTTTAAAGGATATCAGGATGGAATGTCCGTTCAGGAATTATCTGCAAGCTATTTTCTGTCCGTAAAGAGCATACAGCGGATCATCAGACAATTAAAAATGGAAGAGCATCCTTGTCCTCCCGACACAAAGGGAGATAAAGGACAAGATGTGCAGTAACAGAAAATATGAATATCGGATAGAACCTGCGGCAGCTTTTGAAATCCTGCGCAATTGCGCGGGATGCGGCAGAAAAACGGAATATTGCAGTACGGGGAACTTTCGGGTCAATGCCAATGGCAGGAAAGTGGATGTGTGGCTGATCTATCAGTGCAAAAAATGCCGCCACACCTGCAATCTGACAGTGTATGAGCGAAGAAATCCCACGACAATTCCACAGAAAGAGTATGAAGCATTCCTTCGTAATGACCCGGACCTGGCGGAGGCTTACGGCAGGAGCAGGGAGTTCTTTCTGAAAAACCGGGCGGAGCTTGCGGTGGGAGAGCAGGAATACATATTGATTTCCCTGCAAGACGCAAACAGGCAGGAAACATTTGCAGAATTGTCAGAGGCACTTTTTCCCCAATTACCCCCTTCGCAGCTGCAGGCAGGGGATGTAATTGTGCTGCAGGATTCTTACAGCTGCAGAGTTCGCCCGGAAAAGGTGCTGGCAAGATTGACAGGTCTGTCGGTGAGCAGGATTCGAAAGCTGGAAAAGGAAGGATTTCTGGCAATAGAAACGGATTATGCACAGCGAAAGAGTATGATCCAAATTCTGCTTGCATTTGTCGGAAAGTAGGGGTATAATAAGCCCATCTCAATAAAAGGAGCCACAAGATGAGCAAGATTCAGTTAATTAAACTGAACAGGGACGACGATAGATAGCGTTTGTAGCTGTGAACTTTCGCAGGTACAAACGCTTATTGTGTTGTACCTGTGTGGGATGGCTTATGATACAAGGAATAAGAGACCACATTGGTAAGGGAAGAGTTGCCGATGGGGTCTCTTTTTGTATACCGAAATAAAACACTTATCCGGGTTGACCTCAAAGGCACTTAAGTTTTATAATAGTATACGTGCGTTAGGAGGAAATGACATGTTGGCATATACCTATGTAGAAAAAGGAAAATTTGAACTGCTTCAGAAACCCAAACCGGTAATAATAGATGAGAAAGATGCCATTGTAAGAGTCACGCTTGCAAGTATCTGTACCAGTGATCTTCACATCAAGCATGGCTCTGTACCACGTGCAGTCCCGGGTATAACAGTGGGACATGAGATGGTAGGTATTGTGGAAAAGGTGGGAAGCGAAGTCACCACAGTGAAGCCGGGGGACCGTGTCACTGTGAATGTGGAAACTTTTTGTGGAGAATGTTTCTTCTGCAAGCATGGGTATGTGAATAACTGCACCGATCCGGATGGCGGCTGGGCATTGGGATGCCGCATTGACGGTGGTCAGGCACAGTACGTCCGTGTGCCTCATGCAGACCAGGGATTGAACAAGATATCGGACAGGGTAAGCGACAGACAGGCACTTTTCGTTGGTGATGTGCTTGCCACAGGTTTCTGGGCGACCAGAATCTCTGAAATTAAGAAAGAAGACACAGTCTTGATTATCGGAGCAGGTCCTACGGGGATATGCACCCTGATTTGTGCGATGTTAAAGGAGCCAAAGAGGCTTATCATCTGCGAGAAAGATGCAGAGCGTATTGCCTTTGTGCGTAAGCATTATCCTCAGGTGATGACCGTAGAGCCTGAGCAGGTAAAGGATTTCGTGAAAGAAAACAGTGACCACGGCGGCGCGGATGTGGTGCTTGAGGTTGCAGGAACGGAGGAGACCTTCCGTCTGGCATGGGAATGCGCCAGACCTAATGCAGTGGTGACGATTGTAGCACTGTATGATGGTCCCCAGATGCTGCCCCTCCCTGATATGTATGGAAAGAATCTTACTTTTAAGACCGGCGGGGTGGATGGCTGTGACTGCGAAGAGATTCTGGAACTGATATCTAAGGGGAAAATTGACACAGAGCCACTGATTACCCATACTTATCGGTTGGAGGATATAGAAGCCGCCTATGAATTGTTTGAAGGAAAGCAAGATGGTGTGATGAAGGTGGCAGTGGAGTGTGAAATACATTAAGAGAACAAGATTTGGAGGCAACTTGTGATGCAAGATCAGAATAAAGCAATTCTTTTTGAGGAAACCCCGATACCGCAGGCAGTAGCCAAGCTGGCGATCCCAACGATTCTCAGTTCTCTGGTCATGGTAATCTACAATCTGGCAGATACTTATTTTGTAGGTATGATAAATGATCCTGTGCAGAATGCAGCAGTGACATTGGCGGCTCCGGTTCTGCTTGCTTTCAATGCAGTGAATAACCTGTTCGGTGTAGGAAGCTCCAGTATGATGAGCCGTGCACTTGGAAGAAAGGATTATGACACTGTGCAGAAGAGTTCAGCTTTTGGTTTTTACTGCGCGCTGATCTGCGGGATTATCTTTTCTCTGTTTTGTACTATATTTAAGAATCCGCTTCTGAATCTTCTGGGAGCAGATGCTGGTACTTCAGCAGCTACCGCTGAATATATGAAATGGACCGTCAGCTTTGGTGCGGTACCGGCGATTCTCAATGTAGTATTGGCTTATATGGTAAGATCAGAAGGTGCTGCGCTTCATGCCAGCTTGGGTACCATGAGCGGATGTCTGTTAAACATTATACTGGACCCTGTTTTTATAATGCCATGGGGACTTGATATGGGAGCGGCGGGAGCAGGCCTGGCTACATTCCTGTCTAATTGCGTAGCATGCATGTATTTCCTGATATTGATCTGGGTGAAGAGAAAAAGAACTTACGTATGTATCAATCCGGCAAAATTTGGCTTTCGTAAGGCTATTGTTCTGGGTGTGTGTGGTGTAGGCATTCCTGCGTCTATTCAGAATCTGCTGAATGTAACCGGTATGACGATTCTGAATAATTTTACATCCGCCTTTGGAGCAGATGCCGTGGCGGCTATGGGAATTTCCCAGAAGATCAACATGGTACCGATGTACATTGCTATGGGAGTATCCCAGGGGATCATGCCGCTTATCAGTTATAATTATTCCGGCGGCAACCATAAGAGAATGAAAGATACGCTGTTTTTCTCGGCAAAGATCAGCCTTGGATTTTTGGTTGTAGTCAGTGTAGGATATTACCTGGGGGCGGGAACATTGATTCGACTTTTTATGGATAATGAGCAGATCGTGGCTTATGGAACAAGATTCCTTCGAGGATTCTGCCTTGGACTTCCTTTCCTGTGTATGGATTTCCTGGCTGTGGGCGTGTTCCAGGCAGTAGGAATGGGCAGGGAAGCACTGATTTTTGCTATTATGCGTAAGGTTATTCTGGAGATTCCTGCGATTTACATTTTGAATGCACTGTTTCCGCTGTATGGGCTGGCGTACTCGCAGTTCGTGGCAGAGGTGGTGCTGGCGGTGGCTGCTGTTGTTGTGTTGATGCGCTTTTTCCAAAAGATGGAGAAGTCGAAGGAAAACAAATAGAAAATTACATGTGAAAAAAGGATTTTAGAGGAGATTATGTGATGAATGCATTTGGTGGTAAAGTACCGGAAGGATTGAAAGTATGGAAGCAGACAGATATCGATCACCGCAAAATGGGGAGAAATGATCCCTGTTGGTGCGGAAGCGGAAGAAAATATAAACAGTGTCACTGTAATTTTGACGATAAGCTGGAACTGATGAAGCGCCAGGGACACATCGTGCCTTTCCGGTCTATGATCAAGACGAAGGAGCAGATTGAAAAAATCAAAGAAAGCGCCAAGATTAATATTGCAGTGCTGGATTATGTGGAGGCTCACATCAAAGCAGGTGTTACCACTGAAGAAATCGATAAGTGGGTTCATGACGAGACCATAAAGAGAGGCGGCATCCCCGCGCCTTTGAATTATCAGGGATACCCCAAGAGCGTATGCACCTCCATCAATCATGTAGTATGCCACGGCATCCCTTCCCCTGATGTGGTGTTAAAAGAGGGCGATATCGTCAATGTGGATGTTTCCACGGAATATAAAGGATATTTCTCAGATTCGTCCCGCATGTTCTGCATCGGTGAGGTGTCGGCAGAGAAGAAACGCCTGGTGGAGAAAGCCCGGGAATGTATCCAAGTGGGACTGGAGCAGGTGAAGCCTTGGGGATTCCTTGGGGATATGGGACAGGCAATTAATGATTTTGCCAAAGAAAACGGTTACAGCATCGTGAGAGATATCGGCGGTCATGCAATCGGACTGGAATTCCACGAGGATCCCTGGGTCAGCTATGTATCCAGACGGGGAGAAGAAATGGTCATGGCGCCGGGACTGATGTTTACCATTGAACCGATGGTAAATATGGGAAGCGAAGAGATTTATGTGGACGATTCGGACGGCTGGACCGTCTATACAGAAGATGGGTTGCCTTCTGCACAGTGGGAAGTTCAAGTGTTGGTGACAGAGGATGGTTATGAGATAATTGCATACTAGTAATCTAAAAGAAATAGCAGGATAATAAAACCGCCGAACCGGTTTCTCATAAAGAGAAAAATCAGGTTCGGCGGTTTTGGTATGCTGCGGTTCAAATGAACAGAACAATTTTATTTGTCTTTAATCTGTGAATGCAATGTCTGCAGAGAATGAACTTCTCCATTACCATTCTTCTGTACATACAGAATACCGTCAGCGGTTGCCTTGGCAGCAGCGATAGTAGTCATATAAGGAATCTTGTGCTTAATAGCAGCCTTACGCAGGTAGCTGTCGTCGCTGACTGCATCCTGTCCAACAGGAGAGTTGACGATCAGATCAATCTTACCGTTGGTCAGCAGGTCCAGTACGTTAGGACGACCTTCGTACAATTTCTTTACCTTCTCGGCAGCAACACCGGCCTCTGTGATGACATCGTAGGTGTTGCCGGTTGCCAGAATATGGAAGCCTGCTTCTGCAAAGCTCTTAGCTACTTCTACTACTTCTGCCCTATCCTTGCGGTTTACACTGATCAGTACAGTGCCGCTTAAAGGCAGCTTGGACTGGGTAGCTTCCTGTGCCTTATAGAAAGCTTCGCCTTCAGATACGGACAGACCCAGAACCTCACCGGTGGAGCGCATCTCAGGTCCCAGTACAGGGTCAACTTCCTGGAACATATTGAAGGGGAAGACAGCTTCCTTTACACCGTAGTAAGGAATATTCTGCTCCTTCAGTGCAGGAACAGGGGATGGACGTCCCGTAATATCAGAGGTAATAATATCGGTAGCCAGAGGCACCATGCGGATGTTGCAGACCTTGGATACCAGAGGAACGGTACGGGATGCTCTGGGGTTGGCTTCCAGTACATATACCTTATCATTTTCGATTGCGTACTGCATATTCATCAGACCCTTAACGTGCATCTCTTCGGCAATCTTTCTTGTGTATTCCTTGATGGTCTTCACATTTTCCTCAGAAATATGCTTGGAAGGAATGATACATGCGGAGTCACCGGAGTGTACACCGGCAAGCTCAATGTGTTCCATAACAGCAGGTACGAAAGCGTGGGTACCGTCGCTGATTGCATCTGCTTCACACTCGGTAGCGTGATTTAAGAAACGGTCAATCAGAATAGGACGGTCAGGGGTCACACCTACGGCTGCCTTCATATAAGCGGTCAGGTTAGCGTCATCATAAACAACTTCCATACCGCGTCCGCCCAGAACATAGGAAGGACGAACCATTACAGGATATCCGATCTTGTGGGCAATTTCCAGTGCTTCCTCTACGGTAGTAGCCATTCCGGATTCAGGCATGGGGATTTCCAGCTTGTCCATCATAGCGCGGAACAGATCACGGTCCTCAGCCAGATCGATGACTGCGGGAGCGGTTCCAAGAATGCGGACACCGTTCTTTTCCAAATCAGCAGCCAGATTCAGAGGAGTCTGTCCGCCGAACTGAGCGATAACGCCTACAGGCTGTTCTTTCTTGTAGATGCTCAAAACATCTTCCAGAGTCAGAGGCTCGAAATACAATTTATCGGAGGTATCATAGTCGGTAGATACAGTCTCCGGGTTACAGTTAACAATAATCGTCTCAAAGCCAAGCTTCTTCAGGGCAAGTGAAGCGTGTACACAGCAGTAGTCAAATTCGATACCCTGTCCGATACGGTTAGGACCGCCGCCCAGGATCATGATCTTAGGCTTCTCGGTGTTGACGGGATTCTTATCTGCTGCATTATAAGTGGAGTAGTAGTAAGCGCTGTTCTCAGTACCGCTTACGTGAACACCTTCCCAGGCTTCTTCTACACCCAGTGCAATGCGGTGCTCTCTGATATCAGCTTCCGGAATCTCCAAAAGCTGGCTCAGATATTTGTCGGAGAAACCGTCTTTCTTGGCGGTAATCAGCATTTTGTCAGCAGGAAGGGCACCCTTGTATGCAAGGAGGGCTTCTTCTTCCTCGACTAACTCTTTCATCTGTTCGATGAACCAGTGTTTTACTTTGGTAAGCTCGTGGATTTCTTCTACAGTTGCACCCTTGCGCAGTGCTTCGTACATTACGAAATGACGCTCACTGGAAGGAGTGATCAGCTTCTGTAACAGCTCTTCTTTTGTTAAAGAATCGAAATCCCTGGCATGTCCCAGACCATAACGACCGGTCTCCAGGCTGCGAATGGCTTTCTGGAAAGCTTCCTTATAGGTCTTACCGATGCTCATGACTTCACCAACGGCACGCATCTGAGTACCCAGCTTGTCCTCTACGCCTTTGAACTTCTCAAATGCCCAGCGGGCGAACTTGATTACGACATAATCTCCATCGGGAACGTACTTGTCCAGGGTACCATACTTTCCGCAAGGGATATCTTTCAGGGTCAGACCGGTTGCCAGCATAGCACTTACCAGTGCGATAGGGAAGCCGGTAGCCTTCGAAGCCAGTGCGGAAGAACGGGAGGTTCTGGGGTTGATCTCGATAACAATGATACGGTCAGTTACAGGATCGTGTGCAAACTGTACGTTGGTACCGCCGATAACCTCTACAGACTCTACGATCTTGTAAGCCTGTTCCTGCAGACGCTTCTGACATTCCTCGGAAATGGTCAGCATGGGTGCGGAACAGAAAGAGTCGCCGGTGTGTACACCTAAGGGGTCTATATTTTCGATAAAGCAGACAGTAATCATGTTGTTGTCTGCGTCACGTACAACTTCCAGTTCCAACTCTTCCCAGCCCAGGATAGACTCTTCAACCAGAACCTGACCTACCAGGCTGGCCTGCAGACCACGGGCACATACTACCTTTAATTCTTCCTTATTATATACAAGACCGCCGCCGGCACCACCCATGGTGTATGCAGGGCGCAGTACTACGGGATATCCCAGTTCGTCAGCAATCTTCAGTGCTTCTTCTACACTGTAAGCAACTTCACTGCGAGCCATTTCAATGCCAAGAGCATTCATGGCTTTCTTGAATTCGATTCGGTCCTCGCCACGCTCGATGGCGTCTACCTGAACACCGATAACTTTTACATTGTATTTGTCAAGGATACCCTTCTGTGCCAGTTCAGCACACAAGTTCAGACCCGACTGACCGCCCAGATTAGGAAGCAGTGCATCCGGTCTCTCCTTTGCGATAATCTGTTCCATGCGCTCTGCATTCAGAGGCTCAATGTATGTGACATCAGCAGTCTCCGGGTCGGTCATGATGGTAGCCGGATTGGAGTTAACCAATACGATTTCATAGCCAAGCTTACGCAGTGCCTTGCAGGCCTGGGTACCGGAATAGTCAAATTCACAGGCCTGGCCAATGATGATGGGACCGGAGCCGATGATCAATACCTTATGGATATCTGTTCTTTTTGGCATGTTCTTTCCTCCTGAATTTATAGAGAGGGCAAAAGCTTCATATTGGCAGCAAAGGTCTTCATTGCAGACTATTATCGTGTCCGGGCGGCTTTGTTGGCAATATAAAATTTTGCATTCTATTTTTCTAGTAGCAAGTATAGCACAAGATTTAAAAAAAGGGAATCACATTTTGCACAGATTGTGTCGTTTGGTGCACAAAATTTGTTTTTGTGGGTGTTATATGCTTCTTTGAGAAAGGGGAAAAACATAATTGCGATAAGAGTGGCATATATTGAAACAAATCGGATAGGGCAGAAGAGCACGAGGATTCTGCGTGTGGGTAAATAGTATATGGCGGTTTGGAGGGAGAAATTGAGTGGAGTCAAGGGACTGGGGAGAGTTCCCGGAGAAATAAAGGCATTGTGGTGGGAGTTAGGGAGACGGGGAAAATTTGTTTTGTTGGCACTTTTTCTGGTCTCAATGTTTTTCCTGGGGAGAGCTACGGCTTATTGGGGGAGTAAGATAGGAGTGATCAGCAGTAAGATTCTGACGCAGACAGAAAACTGGGGATTGGGGTTTGGGGCTGAAGGGACGAAGCCTACGGGGAATACATCGGCAGCAGAGCTGGCAAAATATAATGCATATTATGTGGCGGATATAGAGGAGAAGAAGATTTATCTGACGTTTGACTGCGGGTATGAGAATGGGAATACGGAAGCAATTTTGGAGGCGCTGAAAAAACACAATGTGTCGGCTACTTTTTTTGTGGTGGGGCACTATCTGGAATCAGCACCGGATCTTGTGTGTCGTATGGTGGAGGAAGGCCACACAGTGGGCAATCATACCTACCATCATCCTGATATGTCAAAGATATCTGATAAAGCCTCATTCCTGTCAGAGATGGATGCAGTGGCGGAGAAATTTAAGGAAGTAACAGGGCAGGAGATGACGAAGTATTATAGGCCGCCTCAGGGAAAATACAGTAAGGAAAATCTGCAGATGGCGAAAGATATGGGGTATTCCACCTTTTTCTGGAGTTTGGCTTATGTGGACTGGAATGTGGATGATCAGCCCAGCCATGAGGAAGCTTTTTCAAAACTGTGCAGCAGAGTTCATCCGGGAGCAATTGTGCTTTTACATAATACCTCCAGGACGAATGGGGAGATTTTGGATGAACTGCTGACCAAGTGGGAGGATATGGGGTATTGCTTTGGGACGCTTGCGGAAATCTGTCAATGATGAATACTGAATGGTGATTTGGGGCAATGGAATTAAGAACGATCACTCTGCGACTAATGTGAAAATTCTGTTCTCATAGTAATCCGGTATTGCCTGGGCGGCATTCCTGTCAGGCGCTTGAACACGGTGATGAAGTAGTTATAATCGGTAAAACCGCACTGACTGGCAATCTCTGTGATGGACATATCCTCCTGTTCGGTTAACAGTTTTTTGGCACGCTCAATGCGCAGCCTTCGGATGTGCTCTGCAATCCCCATACCATAATTTTGCCCGGAAATTTCATATAAATAGGTCTTTCCAATCTGAAAACGGGAACAGATATCCGGTACATCGATCTGTTCGGTGTAATGTTCATTGATGTATTCATCAATCAGAACCGGAAGATCCTTTTGTCGAAGCACCGCCATTCGTTCCAGACACAGATAGGAAGCTACTGCCTGCAGGATGTGAGAGGCGGAAACAATGTATTCTTCGGGAATGATAGGCAGCTCATAAGCGGACGCTTTCAAAGCTTCTCGGTCGATTTCATAGGGAGAGCAAAGCGCTTCTATTTTAGTAAAACCCTCTTCGTGGGAATTGTAAGCAAAAATATGTCCGAAAAGAAGATAGCCGATGACAAGGTTTCCCATATACAGTGGTGCAATGCTTTCCGTAAGACCTGCATGACATTGGTAGGTATAAGGCTTGTGCTGTCTGGACGCTGTTTCGCAGGCATTTTTATCACAGAGCATACATTGTCTGTAGCCTTCAGAATCTGTGCGGATCAGTTGGCAAAAAGGCGATATTTTCTCAGGATAAGAGACAAGTTCTCTGAAAGTATCGTCAAAGACGGTGATGCGGATTCTGGTCAGCGTATAAAAGTCTTTCAATAATGACTGCAGTTTGTCCAGATTGAATGTAGATATCATATTCCCTCCTGATGCAAAAGCTTTCTTGTATTCATCATACCACATCTGCGAACAAATTCAAAGTAAAATGAACAGAAGTCTATATCATCCCATTATAAAGATAGCTACAATAATATTAAAGATATGAATAAAGGTGTTTTAATAAAGTAAAATGAAAATAGACAGGAGGAATTTAGATGTTAGTTAATTTAAAACAAATCATGGATATTGCTGAGCAAAATCAGTATGCGGTCGGCTCCTTCAACACGCCGAACCTGGAAAGTCTGGAGGCGGTGATTCAGGCGGCGGAAGAATTGACACTGCCGGTTATCATTCAGTTTGCTCAGTGTCATGAGCCATGGATTCCTCTGGAACTGATCGGACCGATTATGGTGGAGGCTGCCAAGAAAGCGAAAGTGCCGGTATGTGTACATCTGGACCACGGCGAGACTTTGGAATATCTGAAGAGTGCGCTGGACATGGGCTTTACTTCCATTATGTATGACGGTTCGGTCCTTCCTTATGAGGAGAACCTGGAAAATACGAAAAAGGCTGTAGTAATGGCAGCAAAGACCGGTGCAAGCGTGGAAGCTGAGCTGGGTTCCATGGGCAGAAGAGAGTCAGGTGATGTAGCAGAAGACGCAACCGGCGCAGCAGCTACCGGAGCAGATGACGAGACCAAAATTTACACTGACCCTGTCCAGGCAGGCATTTTTGTAAAGGAAACGGGTATCGATGCCCTGGCCTGCTCTTTCGGCACTACCCATGGTATCTATTTGACAGAGCCCAAGCTGGACTTTGGTGTAGTGGAAGGCGTCAGGGCACAGGCCGATAATATTCCTGTAGTCATGCACGGCGGATCAGGCGTCAGCAAAGAGGATTATTGTAAAGCAATCAAAGCAGGTGTGCGCAAAATCAATTATTTTACATATATGGACAAGTCAGGCGGTAATGCTGCGGCAGAGTATGTGAAGAGCGTACAGCCCGGTGCACCTTTGTTTTTCTCTTCCGTGATGATGGCAGCCAGAGAAGCCATGAAAGAAAACGTGAAAGAAGCAATGATGATGTTTGCGCTCAGATAGAAAGAAAGGACAATTAAGAATGAAAAAGATGACATTTGCTTTATGCTTTTGTAACAGAGGATTCATGCCCGGAGAATTGATTTACGGAGCCAGAGAGGACATGGTTCAGGCAGTGACCGCCGCAGGCTACGATTACATTGCCATGGACGCAGAGCTTACCCGTTATGGCGGTGTAGAGACGAGAGATGAGGGACTTTTGTATGCAAAATGGCTGAAGGAGCATGAGGGCGAATATGATGGTGTTATTTTCTCTATGCCTATTTTTGCAGATGAGAACGGAGCCATTACTGCACTGCAGGATGCCGGTGTACCCATTTTAATGCAGGCTTATCCCGATGAAATCGGCAAGCTGGACTTTGCCCATAGGAGAGATGCTTACTGCGGCAAGTTCTCCGTAACGGACGTATTTACCCAGTATCAGGTACCGTTTACCGTAATGAAGCCGCATGTAGTACATCCGCTTTCCGAAGCATTTGCACAGAATCTGAGAGATTTCGCTGCCATCTGTCGTGTGGTAAATGGTATGAAACGATTCAATGTGGGCTGTATCGGTGCCAGAACGACTGCTTTTAAGACTGTGCGTTTTGATGAGATTACCTTGCAAAAATATGGTATCAACGTGGAATCCTTTGACCTTTCCGAAGTATTTTTCAAGGTAAATCAGAAAGCGGATGATGATGACAAAGTACTGGCCAAGATTGAGAGACTAAAAGATTACACAGACTGTTCCAAAGTGCCGGCGGCCAATATGCTGACACTGGCTAAGGTATCTGTTGTCATTGACGAGTACATTGAGGAATATCATCTGGATGCACTGACACTACGTTGCTGGAATGAGATGGAAACGATTCTGCGCATCTGTCCCTGCGTGCTTTTAAGCGAGCTGAACGACAGAGGTATCGTGGCTTCCTGCGAAATCGATATGTGCTCTGCCCTTACCATGCGAGCCATGAGTCTGGCCAGCGGGCAGCCTACTGCTGTACTTGACTGGAACAACAATTACGGTGACGATGAAGATAAGGTCATCCTGTTCCACTGCGGACCGGTAGCACAGACTTTGATGACGGAAAAGGGGACGGTAACGGAGCATAAGATGTTCGCCAAAGGTGACCCGGGTTCCGGATGGGGAAGCAACGAAGGAAGAATCAAAGCATTTGATATGACCTTCTCCAATTGTCAGACCAAAGACGGTAAGATTGTTATTTATGCCAGCGAAGCGAAGTTTACCGAAGACCCTATTGAGGATACCTTCTTCGGCTGCGGCGGTGTAGCACAGATACCAAATCTCCAGGATAAGCTGATCCGCCTGGCAAGAGGCGGCTTCAAGCACCATACCGCTGTTGGAATGGGTCATATGAAGAAAATCTTGAAAGAGGCCTTTACTACTTATCTTCATTATGATTGGGTAGATATTGATTAATAGAAATTGTTTCGAGGCGGCAGATATCTGCTGCCTCGCTTTGAAAGGAGGCTTACAAAATGACAATTGCAGGACTGGACATTGGAACCACAGGTTGTAAATTGACCGTATTCGGAGCAGACGGCAGATGCCTGGACAAAGCGTACAGGGATTACCCTGTCAGTCGTGGAAAGAGGGAAGACGAGAGTGGGGAGACTTACCAGGAAATAGATACCAAAGCAATCTTAGAAGCGGTATGGGAAGTAATGAAGGAAATGGGAGCAAAATATCCCGATATTGCCGGCATCGGTGTGACCAGCTTCGGTGAGACCTTTGTGCTAACTGATGAAAAGGGGATCCCCCTGCACCCTGCCATGCTCTACACCGACCCCAGGGGAGAAGCAGAGTGCGCAGAACTGGAAGAGAAAATGGGCGGCAAAAAAATAGCTTCCATCACCGGTGTAAAGCCTCACAGCACATATAGTATCCCTAAGATCATGTGGATGAAGCGCAACAAGCCGGAGATTTATAAACAGGCAAGACATGCATTTCTGATAGAAGACCTGGTAGTATATCATCTTACCGGAAAGGCACAGATCGACTATTCTCTGGCAGCCAGAACCATGGCGTTTGATATCGTGAATCTTACCTGGAGTGAGGAAATTTTTACACAGGCAGGTGTAGATATGGAACTGATGTCCCGGCCGGTTCCTACAGGAACTGTGGCAGGAACGGTTTTACCTGAAATTGCCCACCTGACCGGAATTTCACAAACTGCACAGGTGGTTTCCATCAGCCATGATCAGATGGCGGCAGCCATAGGTGCAGGTATTTTTACTTCTGATGTGGCTGTAGATGGTGCCGGAACTGTGGAATGTATCACACCGGTATATGACGGTCTGCCCGATATGGATGTCATGTATCAGGGCAATTATGCAGTGGTTCCCTATGTGATTCCCGGAAAATATGTGTGCTATGCCTTTTCCTATACCGGCGGTGCACTGATTCAGTGGTGTGTGGATACCCTTGCAAAAAAGGAAAAAGAGCTTGCTGCCCTGGAAGGAAAATCAGTCAACGAATTTTTGGAAGGAACGGTTGCGCAACCGTCCGGTCTCCTGGTCCTTCCGCATTTTGCCGGAGCGGCTACTCCTTATATGGATGCCGGTTCCAAAGGAGCAATCCTTGGACTGACGGCAGGCAGTACGGTAAGCGATATTTATCGGGGATGCATGGAAGGGGTCGTTTACGAAATGATGGTCAATATGGAATGCCTGAAAGATTCCGGCATCATGTTTCAAATGCTCCATGCCACCGGCGGCGGAGCCAAGTCAGCTGTGTGGATGCAGATGAAAGCGGACATTCTGAACATACCTATTACGGAATTAAAGACCGTAGATGCCGGAACCGTAGGCAGTGCCATGCTGACCGGTATTGCAGCAGGCTGCTTTGCAGATCTGGCAGATGCAGCTGCTCATATGGTAGAAAAGAAGAAAGTATACTATCCGGATAGTGCCAGACACCACAATTATATGGCAGTATATCATCGATTCAAAAAGTTATATGAGGCAGTAAGGCCGCTGGTGTAGTAAATCGACAGAGCATAAGGAGGAAAACAACATGAGAAATCCATACATAGGACATGATTCCCAGGTCTATGGAATCGAAGAACACAGACTGGTAGGAGGAAAAGGCGATGGTATGCGTCTGCTTGAGATAAGTAACGGTAAAGGGCTGGAACTTACTGTATCCTTAGACCGCGCCTGTGACATTTCAAGACTGAAATACCGCGGCATCAATATGTCCTACTTTTCACCCTGTGGTTACGTGGCTCCGGCTTATTATGAGTCCAAAGGCACAGACTGGCTGAAGTCCTTTACGGCAGGCTTCCTTACCACTTGCGGTCTCCAGGCGGTAGGTTCCCCCTGTACAGACGAAGGGGAAGAACTGCCCCTGCATGGCTCTATTGCCAACACCCCTGCCGAGCAGGCTTACTGGTTTGAAGAGGGGGATGCGCTGGTGGTACGTGCAGTAGTGCCTGATGAAGTGATTTTTGCAAGAAAACTTCGCCTGATCAGGGAGCTTCGTGTCAGCCTGAAAGAAAATGAATTTACCATTATCGATACCATTGAAAATACCGGCGACACCACCCAGCCCTTTGAAATCCTGTATCATATGAATATGGGCTATCCGCTGCTTGATGAGGACAGTGTGATAGAGATTCCGGCTGTGTCCGTGACACCGAGGGATGACCATGCTGCTAAGGATCTTGAGAACTGGATGCATATGATAAAGCCACAGGCAGGTTATATGGAGCGATGCTACTATCATAAGTTTGAGGATCAGGGAAGAGCTTCTATCTTCCAGCCGAAATTGGGTCAGGGTCTGGAAATCAGGTTTGATGCCAAAGAGCTGGACGCTTTTGCGGAATGGAAGATGATGGGTGTGAGAGATTATGTTCTGGGGCTGGAATGCGGCAACTGCTATCCGGACGGCAGGGATGTGATGAGACGTACCGGGATGTTGAAATTCCTGGAGCCTGGGGAAAGCAAGACTTATGTGGTGAAGGTGAAGATGTTTCAGAAGTAATTCGGGAGAAGCCAATGTCATTTAAACTTTATTAGTGAAGAAGAGTTAATAGCAAATCACAGCGGTATTCCACATGGCGGTTTTGTAATCCGCAGCGGAAAAACCGGCTGGAACGAAGAGCATACTCATATTATAGAATATAGCCTGAAATTGGATTCCAATCCGGAATTTACCTCTTCTGTAATTGTGGCATATGCAAGAGCAGCATACCGCATGGCTGCAGAAGGTCAGACCGGATGCAAGACCGTGTTTGATGTGGCACCGGCATATTTAAGCATGATGAGTGGCGCAGAACTCCGTGCAACGTTATTATAAAATACGTTTTACTGTATTAGTTAACACAATAATAAAGCACCGGTCTTGGTAAAGTATAGTTCTTAACTATAAATTACACAAGGCGGTGCTTTTTAGTTTGTGAGTATGTAAGTAAAAACTTTTGACTATTTAATACCAATACCTATTGTTGCAGACGGGTGAATATTGTTGCCTGTTAGAAGGATTATTTGTAATGTGGTATTATCAGTCTGCCATTTGTAGCCAACACTATTAAATTGTTCTGATACATTTTCCATTTTGTCACTTTCAGGACCATATAATTGGGTTAATCCAGCAACTTGCTTTTCAAACCATTCTTCATAATTTTCGTCCAAGTGAAAATCGAATTTTAAAATTTTTAATTCGTCAGAATGAAATTCAAAAGAGGCAGTAGCACTTTGACCATCTAAAACATAGTAGTTCCTAGACTTATAATAAGTAATATTGGTAGGGACAGGTGTCTTTTGTGTATCTTTTAATAGATAATATGGCAACAAACTGCTGACTTCTTTAGCAGATATATTCCATGTTATCTCATCAAATTGATATTCCTCACCTTGTTTAAGCTGTTCCAATGTAAGAAGGCTACTATCATAAGTTTTTTCTCGGGTCAGAAAGTATATTGTAAATATAAGCACCAATGCAATAAGTGCTATAACAGGAATGATTTTATAGGCCTTTTTCATCATGTTTAACCTCACTCGTTATATTTTAGTGTTTTTTAGCTAAGAAACGTCCATAGGACATACATCATATTCACCTTTGGAACATGTGCCGTGAACTTCGATACAATGTTGGAGACGCTACGGCTATTAGAGTGATTGATAATACCATTGATAATAATAATTTTAATTTATTCATAAGTATCCCCTTTCTATTAAAATTCGGTTGTTTTATATAATGCAGTAATAAAAAAGCGTTGCAACACAATTGTTATTACAAGAACAATTATAAAACATATTGAGCAAAATATCAATACAAATTTGAAAAAATGGAGTATAAAGTGAGAAAAAAAGTGAAAAGAAATAAAAAAGACTGAATATATAAAAGGATAAATAATATGATGTAGGTGTCAAAAGTCATATTTAAATGGTTCTTGAGCACACTACAGCTACTTTTGTACCTTGACAACTGATTAGAACTATGTTTTCAGATGAAATAACGTGATAACAGGGTATTTTATCCTGTTATGCCGTCTTAAAGCTTCTGTTTTTATCGGCAGCAAGTCCGGAAGCCTCTTCACCGGCATATGCACCATCCGCAATGAGAGCGGATGTTTCTTCGGAAACTTCAGTCTTTTCCAGATATTCTTTCACAAATGAAGCATCGCTTCTTGTGGTAACGTCATACTGGTAATCAACAATTACGGAACCTTTTTCGTCTACAGCTTCCACAAGGTTGGCAGAATAGCCTTTGTGGGATTTTCCAGCCTTGCTTCTGTAGGTGGCATCCGGGTCTGATGGATTTTGCAGTATATCAGCAGACATCCCGTCTTCTCTGCTTTTTGGAACACGGTTACCTTTATCATCTTGCTTGGTCTGTTCGGCAACAACCCGCTGTAAAAGTCGGTAATCATCCGTCTGACCATTATTTGTTATTGCACCCCATTAAAATCTGTTTTGCTATCAAAAGGACGATTGAAAGAACCTATCTCTATTAAATTACCCTCAGGGTCTCAATTTTTATAAAGATCATTGCAGAATAGATGAAAATGTAGTAGAGTTATGGTATATCGAGAGTAAAACCGTGGAATATCATTGGTGAAGAGAGACTATGGAGTATACGATTCATGTAGAACAGTTCGGAAAGATAAAGAAAGCTTTTATCTTTGGTATGGGCATTTCACACATGGATATGCATTCGCTGATGTTTCGGGGAATGGAAAATATAGAAGAGTATGGGGAATCTGCAGTTCCATGCTTTCATCATTTATTAAAGCACCAATCGAGAAGAGAGATGTTATCCGCATGAAAAAATCAAGTTAGATGAAAACGGATATGGAGAACTTTATTTGAAATAATGAATACAAGGAGGGACTTCCATGAAATTCAAAACCAACACAACCATAGCAATACCAGAAGAGCAGCTGCAGGCCGACTACGCTGCCGCTGAAAAACAGGAAAAGTTAAAATTAGGTGAAAATTGTCTGTATATTGCTCATACTTTATATACAGAATATATTCCATACGAAGCAATCGAGCGTGCATACCGCAGGGTGGAGGACGTCCGCGGAAAGCTGTGCTGTGGTGTGACTACTTATGAAATCCATCATCTGGTTATGGTAATGGGAGGCAAGGAAGTGAAGGTTCTTCTGGAGTCCGAAGATGCCGCCCGGAAAGCACTGGAGCGCATTGCCGAGAAGAATCCCCAAGTGCAGATTGGGTATCATGAAAAGGAAAAGTAAGCATGCAGGAGCAGACCGGAAAATCACAGCCCGATAAGACACAGGATGACAAAATAAATAAGCTGGCAGACCAGGTGCTGTCTCTTTCAAGGGACAACATCCTGGTTTCTTTGCGTTTTCTGGATATGGCGCTGGCACAGTTAAAGCGGCAGCCCGGAAAGGGAAGCGGCTGTATGGCAACGGATGGGGCAGTAATTTATTACGATCCTGTCTATGTACTGAAGGAATATCAGGAAGAGCCCAGACGCGTGACAAGGTGTTATCTGCATATACTTTTGCACTGTATTTTTTACCATAGCTTTCAATATGATAAAGTAGAGGGAGACCTGTGGGATCTGGCGACAGATATCGCGGTGGAAAATACGGTGATGGAGCTTGAACTGAATGCCGTCATGCTGCCACAGGACAGTGAGGCACAGCGGAAGCTTGCGGTGCTTAAAGAGGATGCAGGCGGGCTGACCGCGGAGAAGTTGTATCGTTATTTTAAGCACAATCCCATCACACCGGGAGAACGGCAGGAACTGATCAGGCTTTTTCAGAAGGATATCCATACACTCTGGAAACCGCAGGAGGAACTGGTGGTCACGAAAGAACAGTGGAAGAAGATCAGCGAACGGATCAAGGCGGACCTGAAATCTTTTACCAGAAATAAAAAAGGGGCGGAAAGTCTGACCAAGAATCTGGAGGAGGCTACCAGGGACAGGTACGATTACAGCGATATTTTAAGACGTTTTACCGTAATGGGAGAGGATATTACGGTAAATGACGATGAGTTTGACTATATTTATTATACCTACGGACTTGAGTATTATGGGAATCTTCCGCTGGTGGAACCATTAGAATACCGGGAAACCCATAAAGTAAAGGAATTTGTCATAGCCATTGACACTTCGGCTTCCTGCAGAGGACCGGTGGTCAGAGGATTTTTGAATAAAACCTATTCTATTTTGAAAAGTACGGAAAATTTTTTCCATAAAATAAATGTGCACATCATACAGTGTGACAATGAGATTCAGAACGATACCAAGGTGACAAATGATGAGGAATTTGAAGCATTTATGAAATACGGCAAGCTGTCGGGCTTTGGGGCCACAGATTTCAGACCGGTGTTTGAATATGTGGAACAGTTGAGGAGCCGGGGAGAGTTCGAGAATCTGAAAGGTCTGATCTATTTTACGGATGGATATGGGATCTATCCGGAGAGAATGCCGGATTATGATGTGATTTTTGCGTTCTTAAATGAGGATGAGAACAGGACACCGGTGCCGCCATGGAGCCTTAAGGTGGTATTGGATGGTGACGAACTGGAAGAAGAGGAGAATCGTGAATGAATATCAAGCAGGCAAAAGAATATATCAAAAATTCGGTGAATCTGTATCTGAAGAAAGATGAGTTTGGAGAGTACCGGATTCCGGTGGTGCGGCAGCGTCCTATTTTTCTGTTGGGAGCACCGGGTATCGGTAAGACGGCTATTATGGAACAGATTGCACAGGAACTGGGGATTGCGCTGGTGTCCTATTCCATGACACACCACACCCGCCAGTCGGCATTGGGTCTTCCTTTTATCACTCACAAGGTTTACGGCGGGAAGGAATACGACGTGTCCGAATATACTATGAGTGAAATCATTGCTTCCATCTATGAGACCATGGAGGAAAGCGGCATCAAAGAGGGAATCCTTTTTCTGGATGAAATCAACTGTGTGTCGGAGACACTGGCGCCATCCATGCTGCAGTTTTTGCAGTATAAAATCTTCGGCAGGCACAGAGTTCCGGAAGGCTGGGTGATTGTGACAGCCGGTAATCCGCCGGAGTATAACAAATCGGTGCGGGAATTCGATGTGGTAACTTATGACCGCTTAAAGGTATTGGAGGTGGAGCCGGATTATCGCATCTGGAAAGAATATGCCCAGGAAAAGCGGCTGCACAATGCCATAATCAGTTATTTGGATTTGAAGAAAGAGCATTTCTACTATATGGAGATGACTACCAGAGGGCGCAGCTATGTGACAGCCAGAGGCTGGGAGGACTTATCTCAGATTCTTTACCTTTATGAGGAAGAACAGCTGAAGGTGGAGGAGAGCCTGGTGGGGCAGTACCTTCGTAATGAGAAGGTGGTAAAAGAGTTTACTGCTTATTATGATCTGTATAATAAATATAAGAAGGATTATCGTATTGAGGAAATCCTAAGCGGTCATCCTCCGGTGCAGGCCATTGCCAGAGCTAAGGCTGCTTCTTTTGATGAAAGACTTTCCCTGCTGGGGATGCTGCTTGACCGGGTGCAGGCAGATATGAAAGATATCTGCGACCGGACTGCGTATCTGTCTGATGTGAGAACATCGCTGAAAGCGGTAAAGACTGCAGTAGAAGGCGGTGCCGCAGATGCCGGATTCGGTGTGCCCCAGGTTTTTCTTCTGCTGGACAAGCAGGCGGAAGGGCGTATGAAGCTGCTTGGTTCTCTGCAAAAAGCAGGTTCTCTGTCCGAAGCAGACCGTATCAGACATAAGAAAGTCATCACTTTCCTGACGGAGGGAAAGAAAGTGATATATACGGAAGAAATCGAAGATGCAGCAGCTGCTTTCGGGGTATTGAAGGAGCGCTTTGAAGCTCAGATATCCCGGATGCGCAAAGAGACAGAGAAGGTGAAGCAGGAACTTCATGCGCTGTTCGTATTTGCGGAGGAAGCCTTCGCTCAGGGCAATGAAATGCTGATCCTGGTGACGGAGCTTACGGTCAATGCTGCAAGTGCCCGGTTCATTGCCTCTTTCGGAAGTCCCGATTATCAAAAGCACAATCAGGAGCTGATGCTGACAGAGAGACAGGACGACATCAAAGCGCAGATTGCAGAACTGAAGCTCTAGGAGGTGTAGCATGGCAGCACAGAAAGAACTGAAATTGATGCAGGGCAGTCTGTACTATGAGATTCATCAGACCAAAGAGGGCAGCAGAGAAGTGACGGTAACGGGTGCGGACAGCCTTGTCAGTGAGCTTGTGATTCCGGATAGGATAGAAGCCTGTCCGGTGACTATGATCGGGAAAAAGGCTTTTCTGAGCAGAAAGCAGCTTCGAAAGATTGTCTTGCCGGATACTATAAAGCAACTGGGAGATTGGGCGTTTGCCTATTGCAGCGCACTGGAGCAGGTGATATTGCCAAGGAAAGAAATCGTATTTGGCAGAGCTCTTTTTATGGAATGCGGGAAGCTTAAAAAGCTGACGGTTAGTGGTGGAACAGAAGAAGGCAACGGTGATACAGAAGAACTTCTGGCAGCAGCAGTTACCGTGCTGGATGCTTACTATCTGTTAGACCCTGTACAGGCCGGGATAAGGGAATGGCTGGAAAAATGGGATGCCAGGCTGATTGCTTATCTGCATGCGGATGACCATGACGGCTATTCGAAACAAGTGCTTTGCGGCGAAGAAGATTACGGAAGCACCGATCTGGAAGCCTTTTTAAGCAATAAGAGAAAAGGAAAAGTGCGGATGTGTCTCTTGAGACTGATCAATTCTAAGGAGCTGTCTGAGCAGCTGCACCGGGAACTTGTTGCTTACCTGATTGCTCATACTGCAGAGAAAACAGAGACAGATCAAAACAGAGAAAGCATGAAAGTTCATTCCGGTACAAGATATGGTGAGGAAGCCTGGGAGGTAGTATTGACGGAATTTGGCAATGAGCGCAGATATTATGAAACCTTTGCGCAGCTGGGATGTCTGACGGAAGAAAATTTTGGCCGGATAATTGAGGATGTGGGAGAGGATTATCCGGAAATGAAGGCGTATTTCCTGAAGGTGAAAGAACAGCAGATTGGATATACGGATTTCTTTGAGGAGCTTTCGTTAGATTTATAAATGGCTGTTATATCAGATGTCTTAAAAAACAGGACAATCGGTTGTCATAGTACCGACTGCCCTGTTTTTGCGCAAGGTTTAGAGGTAACCTTACGACAATTTGGCGAGTTGTTAACGAAGTCTTAACGTGTTCCCGCCGGAAAGGACAGCAGGTGGACGAAAATGTAACAAATTTGAGCCAAAAGGGAAAATAAAGCAGAATTCCGGAAGTTGCATAAGTAGTAAATATACTGTATAATAGAAGAAGTTTAAACTAAATCTTAAGAGAGGTAATGATATGAGTATGACATTGGAACAAGTAAAAGAGAAGCTTGTAAAGTATGGTCAGGAGCATCTTCTGAAATATTACGACGAATTATCTGCAGAAGAGAAGCAGGCACTGCTTGCACAGATTGAAACTACGGATATGACTGTTCTTGAGGCTTGCCATCACAGAGAGGAAATCGCACAGAAAGGTGTCATTACACCTCTTGCAGCGATGCAGCTGGATGAGATCGAAGCAGGCAGGGAGGAATTTACTGCAGTAGGTCTTGATGCCATCCGTGCAGGTAAGGTAGGAGCAGTGCTTCTTGCAGGCGGTATGGGAACTCGTCTTGGCTCGGATGATCCTAAAGGTATGTATAATGTGGGTCTAACAAGAAAGCTTTATATTTTTGAATGCCTGATCAATAATCTGACAGATGTTGTAAAGCAGGCAGGCTGTTGGATCCATCTCTTTGTAATGACCAGTGACAAGAACCATGAGGCAACTGTAAAGTTCCTTACAGAACATGACTTTTTCGGTTATAGTCAGGAGCATGTTCATTTCTTTAAACAGGAAATGGCAGCTGCAACTGATTATAACGGAAAGATTTATCTGGAGGAAAAAGGTAAGCTTTCTACATCTCCCAACGGTAACGGCGGCTGGTTCATTTCTCTGAAGAGAAGCGGACTGCTTGATGTGGTGAAAGGGGAAGGTATTCAGTGGCTGAACGTATTTGCTGTAGATAATGTACTTCAGAGAATTGCTGATCCCTGCTTCGTCGGTGCTACCATTCAGAAGAATTGTGTAGTAGGTGCCAAGGTAGTGCGTAAGAATGCTCCTGATGAGAAGGTTGGTGTAATGTGTCTGGAAGATGGCAGACCTTCTATCGTAGAGTATTATGAACTGACAGATGAACTGATGAACGCCAAGGATGAGAACGGCGATCCTGCTTATAACTTTGGTGTCATCCTGAACTATCTGTTCCGCGTGGAGGATCTGGAGAGAATGATGTCTTCCCTGCCTTTACATATTGTGGAGAAGAAGATTCCCTATCTGGATGAGAACGGTCAGCTTGTGAAGCCGGAGACTCCCAATGGATACAAATTTGAGAATCTGGTACTGGATATGATTCATCAGCTGGATAGTTGCCTGCCTTTTGAAGTGGTAAGAAATCGTGAGTTTGCGCCGATTAAAAATAAGACAGGTATTGACTCTGTAGAAAGTGCACGTGCTTTGCTTGTGGAAAATGGCGTGATTCTGTAAGCGTGAACTGTTTAACATTTTGACAGATTCCTCAAACATAATCATCTTGAAGAAACGAGTAGAAACAGAGTACACTGTAAGCATAAGAGCAATGCATTGCAGAAAAATTCAGCTAACAGGCAGACAGTTAAGGAGGATCATATTATGACGATATTAGTAACAGGAGGTGCCGGATTTATCGGCAGCCATACAGTGGTAGAGCTTCAGGAAGCAGGCTATGATGTAGTGGTTCTGGATAATCTGAGCAATGCATCTGAGAAATCTCTGGAGAGAGTTGAGAAGATTACCGGCAAGAAGGTTCCTTTCTACAAGGCAGACATTCTGGACAGAGATGCACTGGAAGAGATTTTTACCAAAGAGTCCATTGATGCAGTCATTCATTTTGCAGGGCTGAAAGCAGTAGGAGAATCCGTTCAGAAGCCCTGGGAATATTATGAGAACAATATTGCAGGTACCCTGACACTGGTAGATGTGATGAGAAAGCATGGAGTGAAGAATATCATCTTCTCCTCCAGCGCAACAGTTTACGGCAATCCGGCCTTTATTCCCATCACAGAAGAATGCCCGAAAGGACAGTGCACCAATCCTTACGGCTGGACCAAATCCATGTTGGAACAGATTTTGAGCGATATTCAAAAGGCCGATCAGGAATGGAATGTTATCCTGCTTCGTTACTTCAATCCTATCGGTGCTCACAAGAGCGGAACCATGGGTGAGAATCCCAACGGTATCCCCAACAATCTGATGCCTTATATCACTCAGGTTGCAGTAGGTAAGCTGAAAGAACTGGGTGTGTTCGGCAACGATTATGACACTCACGACGGAACCGGTGTTCGTGACTATATCCATGTAGTAGATCTGGCAAGAGGCCATGTAAAAGCATTGAAGAAGATTGAGGAGAATGCAGGACTTAAGGTCTACAACCTGGGAACCGGTGTAGGCTACAGTGTGCTGGATATGGTGAAGAACTTTGAAGCAGCTAATGGCGTAAAGATTCCTTATGCTATTAAGCCTCGCCGTGCCGGTGATATTGCAACCTGCTATTCTGATGCAAGCAAAGCCAAAGAAGAACTGGGCTGGGAAGCAGAGTATGGTATTAAGGAAATGTGCGAAGATTCCTGGAGATGGCAGAAAAATAATCCAAACGGTTATGAAGATTAATCAGTATGAATAAAAGAAAGCCTGTAGCGGATGATGGTTCACATCACTCGTACAGGCTTCTTTTATATCTATCCTTTTATTATGCTACGTAAAAATACATGAATACGAAATGACAGAGGCTTCCGGCCATGCAGAACAGATGAAACACTTCATGTGAACCGAATCCTTTATGTCTGGAATTGAACAGCGGAAGCTTCAGTGCGTAGATGATTCCGCCTATGGTGTAGATGATACCACCTGCTAATAACCACAAAAAACCGGATAACGGGAGCGTACTCCAGAGCCTTCCGAATACAAAGACACACACCCAGCCCATGGCAATATATATAATGGAAGAAAACCATTTCGGGCAAGTAACCCAGAAAGCTTTAATCAACATTCCGGCAGCTGCAATCCCCCAGACCGCAGCCAGCATTGTGTAACCAATCTTACCGCCCAGAATAATCAGGCACACCGGTGTATAAGACCCTGCTATCAGAACAAAGATCATCATATGGTCAATTTTGCGGAAAATCTTCAGCTTACTTCCTGAGAGATTCACAGAATGATAAGTAGCGCTTGCTCCATACAAAAGTATCATGCTTCCCATGAACACTGCCATGGCCGCCATGTTCTGCCATCCCGACGTCACACCCGACTTCACCAAAAGCGGCACCGTCGCAAACACCGCCAACATCATCCCCACAAAATGAGTAATCGCACTTCCCGGCTCTCTAATCGTAATCTGCATAAAATAACCTCCTTTTACCTGAATCTTATGTATCTATCTTCTGTCCAATCCCTACATTTTATACCACTTTTCTGAATACAAAACCATAAGAAATAAAGCTCGAAACGACGTGGCATAATATAAAAACTCGACAAGTAGTATTAAAAACTACGTGGTGAAATAATAATATAACAAGGTAAAAGGAAAGTCAATATGCTTTACAATATTTTAATAATTTAAAGATTTCAATCTGTAACAGTTCACACTTCAGCCACTGGCAGGAGTGTGAACTGTTGCTTCAATCTTCCTCGATCACTTGAATTTCTAAATAATCAAAGTTGATTCCCTCAATAAAATTATCCTGATAAAAACGAGCCTTATCATGTCTCTTGAATTCCGTAATTGTGGCATCCAGCCAGATGGGTTTTCCCAGATCAAACTGATAACAGACTTCATCCAGTGCATGGAAAATCTTATGTGTTCTGGTGTCTGCGCCATCGTCAATAATAACAGTATCCTTCAGCATATGGTTATCCTTAAAAATTTTTGCCCATAATCGAAACATCTTTCTACCTCCATATCCGGGAAGACTTGTATTGAATTGCCTTCCGGGTGTATTTAAGTATATCGGATTGAGGGGAGAAAGTAAAGCTGTGGTTTTTGGACAGGGAATCAGCTGCAAAAAAATGGTGACTTATTGGTTCTTTTTGGGGAGGGATATGAATAGAATAAATAATGTGGCCACAGCCAAAATGTAACAGTTCAGACGCGCCATTGGCAAAGCTGCACCTTCGGTGCTTTCCGATGAACTATTACACTAAAATAACGAATCATTATTAAAAAAGGATTAATAATTTGTGAAAAATATACATTTTTATGATGTTTTATGGTATACTAATATTATCAAAACAGGAGACAGGAGTTACAAGAGAGCATATATGGAATTAAATAGTAGTGGTGATGGAATCGATAGCTGGAAAGAAGTCAATCTGATATATAATGCAGCATTGAGGCAGATAGAGACGAAGATGGAAATCCTGAATGATGAATTTCAGCATGTTCATCAGTATAATCCTATTGAGCACATTAAATCCAGAATCAAAACGCCGGAAAGTATCGTGAAGAAGCTGAAACGTCACGGTTATGAGTCTACAATAGATAATATGGTGAGATATATCAATGATATTGCGGGAATCAGGATCATTTGTTCCTTTACTTCTGATATTTACAGAATTGCGGACATGATCAGAGATCAAAAGGATATACGGGTGTTGGCAATAAAGGATTATATTACATATCCCAAAGCCAGCGGCTACAGGAGCTACCATATGATTGTCACAGTACCTGTATATTTGTCGGACAGAATTGTAGATACTAAGGTGGAGATTCAGATTCGGACAGTAGCAATGGATTTTTGGGCCAGTCTGGAGCATAAGATCCATTATAAATTCGAAGGAGATGCACCGGAGCATATCAAAAGTGAACTGATAGAGTGTTCCAGAATGGTATCGGATCTTGATGCCAGAATGTTGTCACTGAACGATGAGATTCTTGCTTTGGCTCAGTCCAAAGAAGATGTATATCAGACTCCCGGCAAAAAGTGAATTGTAAAATAATGAGGTATCCGGACAGCACTTGCAGTAAGTGCAGTTTGGATACCTTTTCTTCGGTAAAAGCTTATGCTCAAAATGAGGAGTGCCCAGGTACCTTGCGATACCCGGGCTATTATGAAAAAATTTTCTATTATGCTGTTATTATGTATTGGGAAAACTTATAAATTACTTCTTTTAAAATCTAAAAATAGTATAACAATTATTTATGAACAAATTATGAACAGCATGTAAAAAGATGGTGAATCTTACAAAAGATTAAAAAGCAGATTCAAAAATATGTGCAAAATGCACAAAAGATACAGACGTGGTTGTGTTTCCGGAAAAAAGATGTTACACTGACAATAGTAGATTGCAGAATTTCGGGAGGAGTACAAGATGGAGCATTTTATGGACAAGCTTGCAGAGAAGCTGAATGCGGGAGAGATTATAAAAGCCAACAGGGAAGCAGATACAGAACAGATGGAGAAGCTTCAGGGCAAAATAAAAGAGTATGAGAAATGCCTGGAGCAGATGTGCCAGATGAATCAGGAATTGCAGAATACTGTAACAGGTATGAAGAATGCAAGCGGCGAAGAACAGGAGACACTTGCCCGATTAGAAAAGTCTGTGGAAATCCTTCAGCAGGCTGTCAACATGCAGCACAAATCTGTTGATGAGGTAAAGCGGTCCATGGAAGAACTGTCGGTCAGAATCAATGATTTTGTTCATAAGGAGAACGTTAAGGTATATCGTAATGTTCAGGCAGTGGTAGTGGAGGAAGCTGCGAAACAGAATGAGGCTGTTAAAACACTTGTACCTATGATAGAAGAGATGAAGAATGCGATTACGGCACCTCAGCCTGCTCCCGGTATCATGAAAGGGGTACTGGGTGTCTCGGTGACAGCAATGATTCTTGCTGCTGCTTCTATCGTTTTCCAGGTACTGCTATATCTGCAGATTATCTGATAGGGCGATTGCGGAGCTAAAACATTATTTCAAGGAAAGGATACAACAGCGAAATGGGAAAACAGCTTTGGAAACCGGGAAATATGCTTTATCCGCTGCCTGTTGTCATGGTCAGTATGGCTGACAGGAATGGAAGCTATAATATTATTACGGTAGCCTGGGCAGGGACTATCTGCACAAATCCACCCATGGTATCTATCTCTGTGAGACCGGAAAGATATTCCTACCCGATTTTGAAGGAAACGGAAGAATTTGTTCTGAACCTGACAACGCGTGAACTGGTCTATGCCACAGACTTTTGCGGTGTGAAGAGTGGCAGAGAGGTAGACAAATTTGCACACTTAGGTCTGACACCCCTTCCGGCGGATCAGGTGAAAGCGCCTTTGATCGGAGAGAGCCCTGTAAATATTGAATGTCGTGTCAGAGAAATCAAGCCGCTGGGAAGCCATGATATGTTTTTGGCTGATGTGGTGGCCGTCCATGCTGACGAGAGATTTATGGATGAGAATAATAAGTTCCACCTCGAAAAGTCGGATCCTGTGGTATATTCCCATGGTACGTATTACACTTGTGGGGAGGCACTTGGTACCTTTGGGTACAGTATTCGGAAAGGTAAGGCGGGAAAATGTCAGCAGGTGAGCCACAAAAATAAAAAACTTCTTGACGTTTCCGGTAAATCCTAGTATGATAATAATAATGAATGTACGAAATGTACACTATATTGCACTTTTTGCCACGAAGACGTAGCATCAGGATGATTCCTGGTGCTTTTTTCTTTTATTAGACGATTGACCGTCATGCTTTGAAGGAGGAATAGGCCATGAATCAAATTGACAGAAATATCGCATTAAATCTCAAGAGAATCCGTAAGACCAGGAATATGAGCCTTGATATGCTGGCTGACCGCACCGGTGTCAGTAAGAGCATGCTTGGTCAGATAGAAAGAGGGGAGTCGAATCCAACAGTTGCTACCATTGGTAAAATCGTAGAAGGACTGAAAGTACCGTTTGAACAGTTGCTTTATGAGAGAGAAGAGGCTATTATCATGCCTACCTGGAAGTGTGCACCGATTTATAAGGAAAAGGAGGGTGCTTACAGCATTCGTATTCTGCTGCCGTATCATTCAGGGCGCGATTTTGAAATCTATCAGGGCAGTATTAGTCCTTATATGCAGCTGGAGAGTGCATCACATGGAGAATATACCTGGGAATATCTGACCGTACTGAAAGGTGAGGTAGAGATGACCATCGGGGACAAATCCTATATTGTGAAAGAAGACTGCTCTCTTTATTTTGCATGTGACCGCCCGCACAGCTATCGCAATACAGGCGGCAGGGAAGCAATGGTCAGTATGACCGTAACTAAGGAAGGCAGATAAGCAAGAAGAAATCAATCTCTTTCGTGAGTGATGATATTGGGGGAGTTTAGCAGACTCCCTCTTTTCACGGCATCGCTGCCGTAGCGGCTGCGAATAGCGTCCAAAGCAGCATCCAGCTTTTTCTCCTTCTCTGTTTTGGGTTTGGCAGATGTGATATCAAAAATAGATAACTGCATAGGTTCACTGTCCTGCACCAGTTTAGATGTCCTGATGCCCAGCAGGCGAATGGGCGCACCATTCCAAAGTTCATCAAAAAGAGCACAGGCAGTGCGATAAATCACGTCAGTGGAAGCTGTGGGGGTGGGCAGTACTGTCTGGTGGGAAACGGATTGAAAAGAAGCATATTTAATTTCCGTACAAACATTTCCGGCCAGTTCATGGGAAGCACGGAGCCGTTTGCTGACAGACTCCGTCAGAGCAAGCAGTACCGGATAAGCTTCTTCCTTTGTCAGAACATCAGATGACAGAGTGGTAGAGTTACCTACTCCCTTTGCACGCTCATGTCCGGTTTCCACCCGGGAATCATCAATTCCATTGGCATATTCCCATAGGACAATGCCATGACTTTTCAAGTGTGCTTCCAGAATATGAGGGTCAGCCTGTGCCAGCTGCCCAATGGTCAGGATACCCAGCTTCTTGAGTGTCGCTACACTGGAACGGCCGCACATGAACAGAGAAGACACCGGCAATGGCCACAGCTTGTCTTTGATCTCATTTGCAAAAAGTGTGTGGACAAGGTTGGGCTTCTTGAAATCGGAAGCCATTTTGGCAAGAACTTTCCGGTCAGAGATTCCTACATTTACAGTAAAACCATATTTTTCATAAATAGTATCTTTAATGAATGTGGCGGCTTCAATGGGAGAAGCATAATGTTCCATGATTGGGGTATAGTCCATATAACATTCATCTATGCTGACTTGCTCGATGTCGGGACAGATACTCATCAGATATTCCATAAGCTGCCTGCTGCGTCTGCTATACATATCATGATCCGGAGCTGCCATGATCAGGTTGGGGCATTTACGAAAAGCGTTGATAACAGGCTCTCCGGTCGTAATACCATAGGTCTTGGCAGGAATGGATTTGGCCAGTACTACACCATGGCGTTTGGACATGTCCCCGCCTATAATGGAGGGAATCAGCCGAAGATCGGTTTCTTCACCGTTGTTTAGTTTTTCCAGAGCAGTCCAGCTTAAGTAAGCTGAATTGACATCAATGTGAAATATAATTGTTTTTTTCATAAGCGGGTACCTCAAGATAAATATATTATATACCATGGAAGATTCTCTTTACAACTAAAATAAATGCTGATAGAATGAATGTGTTACGGATTTATTACAGAAAGATTTTTGTACTGTACGAATTGGATGGAAAACCGATGAGAAAGATTTCATATAAAAAATTAAAATTGACATATATTAAAACTACTGTTTTGATCATGTTTGGATATTTATTTTTGTTTGGAGAGGTTCGAAGATTTGAGAGGACGGGGGAGAATTTCTTTCATATCAGTTTGAATGGACAGGAAATCGGCACCGCAGCGGAACCGAAGAAAGCTCAAGACTTGTTGATAGAGGCGCGTAAAAGGATTGCACAGGAGGACACAGAACTTGTACTGATAGAGGCTGATATGAGTTACACAGGAGAAGAAGTACTTTGGGGAGCAGTGGATGACAGTGAAACGCTGATCAGCCGCATGCAGACTGTACTTGCTGAATCAGAAAAGGAGACGATGCATCGGTCATATACGGTAAAAGTAAACGAGTATATGGTGAATCTGCGGAATATTGAAGAGGCAGAGCAACTGCTTCAGACTACTGTAGACAAGTATGATGCTGAAAATAAATTTGAAGTGGTGCTTCATCAGAATACGGAGAGAGAATTTAGTGTGCTTATGGCTGATATCATAAGCAGTAAAGAGCAGGAAGCGGAAAAGGAAGAGGTGATTTTCCCGGAGGCCGGTATTCATTCCGGGATAACGGAGGCCATTGAACAGGCAGAACCGGAAGTGGAAAAGGGATTTGAAGATTACGAACTGGGAATCCTGGAAATGAGTTTCCCTCAGGAAGTGGAAATCGTGGAAACTTATCTGCCGGAAAGCCGCCTGACAAGTCTGGAACAGGCTGTGGAAGAATTGACCAAGGAACAGGAAACCGTGACTACTTATGAAGTTGTGTCTGGAGACACCTTGTCCGAAATTGCGATTAAGGTCAATATCCCAATGGAGACTATTGTAGAGATGAATGAAACACTGGATAGTGTGAACTCTACAATCAGGGTAGGAGATGAATTGATCATAACAGTACCGGAGCCGGAACTTACCGTAAGCCGCCTGGAAGAAAGTTATATCGAAGAAATTTACGATGCCGACATTATCTATATCGATAATGACAGCTGGTATACCAACCAGACTGTGGTCAGACAGCAGCCTTCTGCCGGCTTCCGCAAGATCATTGCCATGGATACCTATGAAAATGATAAATTGGTGAGCCGGGAGATCATAAAAGAAGAAGTAGTGATGGAGGCTGTGCCCAAGATCATTGAACGTGGCACAAAGATCCCTCCCACCTATATCAAGCCCATATCCGGAGGCCGCCAGACTTCCGGCTTTGGTAAGCGCGCACAGCCTACCAAAGGTGCCAGCACTTACCACAAGGGTGTAGACTGGGCCACACCTACCGGTACGGCAGTTTTTGCATCCTGCGGGGGAACTGTGGCAAAGGCGGGCTGGGGAAGCGGCTATGGCTATGTGGTCTATATCAACCATGAGGACGGACGCCAGACCAGGTATGCGCATCTGAGCAAAGTATTGGTGAAAGTCGGCCAAAAGGTGAGACAGGGAGAAAAAATTGCACTGAGCGGTAATACCGGTGTAAGTACGGGACCGCATTTGCACTTTGAGATCCTGATCAATGGCGTACAAGTGAACCCACTTCTACATCTGAAATGACTTATTTGAATATTTTGGGAACACTCGTTCTGTTTACAAATATTCATTTTGTGGTATAATGTGCGTATAGGGCAGAGTCAAATGGATAAAAGAACATCTGCCGAGCTGGCTCGAGCAGATGCTCTTTTATCCATTTGACGAGCGAAGCGACTGCGGGAAACCGCAGGTTTCT
>JAGAUD010000004.1 GCA_017620975.1 Lachnospiraceae bacterium
CCTTAAAGCAGATTAGACAGATTCCCGGCGTAACCGGCGTAATTTCTACACTGTACGGCACCGCACCCGGCGAAGTGTGGGAAATGGAAGATATTCTTGCCCTGAAAAAAGAAATCGAGGATGCAGGCCTTAAGCTAATCGGTATTGAAAGCGTGAATATCCATGATGCAATCAAGGTTGGAACCCCTGACCGTGATAAATATATTGATAACTATATTACTACTCTGGAGCGTCTGGGACAGGCAGGCATCCATATGGTATGCTACAATTTTATGCCTGTATTTGACTGGACCAGAACCGAGCTGGCACGTATGCGCCCCGACGGTTCCACCGTTTTAGCATACACTCAGGAGGCAGTTGACGCCCTTGACCCTGAGAAAATGTTTGAGTCCATCTCCGGCGATATGAACGGTACCGTAATGCCCGGCTGGGAGCCCGAGCGTATGGCTCGCGTAAAGGAATTATTTGAGATGTACAAGGATGTGGATGATGAGAAGCTTTTTGAAAACCTCAAATACTTCTTGGAGCGTATCATGCCCGTATGTGACAAGTATGACATTAATATGGCTATCCATCCCGATGATCCCGCATGGAGCGTTTTCGGTCTTCCCCGTATCATCATCAACAAGGAAAACATCCTTCGCATGATGAAGATGGTTGACAACCCACATAATGGCGTTACCTTCTGCTCCGGCTCCTACGGAACCAATTTGGATAACGATCTACCCGATATGATTCGTTCCTTAAAGGGCAGAGTTCACTTTGCACATGTGCGCAACCTGAAGTTCAACTCTCCCACCGATTTTGAGGAGGCTGCACATCTGTCCAGTGACGGAACCTTTGATATGTATGAAATCATGCGTGCACTGTATGAAACCGGCTTTACCGGACCTATCAGACCTGATCATGGCCGTATGATCTGGGACGAAGTAGCTATGCCCGGCTACGGTCTGTACGACAGAGCACTTGGTGCCTGCTACTTAAACGGACTGTGGGAAGCTATCGATAAGCAGCACAAATAAATAATGATTCAATCGGCGGCAGTTGTGTTACTGCCGCTATTCTCAGATAGGAAAGGAGTCTCCGTCATGGAACTTACATTAAATGGAATTTTGAAGGACCGCCGGGCATTCGAAGCTGCCGGCTATCGTCTTCCTGCTTTTGATTATGATAAAGTATCTGCTAAAACAAAATCAGAACCCACTTGGATACACTTCGGCGCCGGCAATATCTTCCGTGCTTTCCAGTGTAATGTAGCGCAGAACCTTTTAAACGAAGGCGTTCTGGACACCGGTATCATTGCTGTAGAAGGCTTTGACTATGAAATCATCGAGAAAATGTACCGCCCTCACGACAATCTGTCCATTCTTGCTACCTTAAAAGCAGACAACACGGTGGACAAGACTATTGTAGGAAGCATCATGGAATCCCTGATCCTAGACAGTGACAACGAGGCTGAGTACAGTCGTCTGAAAGAAATCTTTGCAGCTCCTTCTCTCCAGATGGCAAGCTTTACCATTACTGAGAAGGGTTATGCAGTAACCGACCCTAAGGGCAACACTCTTCCTGCTATCGAAGCAGATTTCGGCAAGGGACCCGAGAAGCCCGCAAGTTACCTGGGAAAGGTAGTATCTCTGCTGTATCATCGTTATGTAAATGGCAAGCTGCCCATCGCTATGGTAAGTATGGACAACTGCTCCCACAATGGCGACAAGTTGGCTGCTGCTGTGACTGCTTTCGCAGATGCGTGGTGTAAGGCAGGCCTGGCTGAAGAAGGCTTTGCTGCTTATGTAAGAGATACCGAGTCTGTTTCTTTCCCCTGGAGCATGATCGACAAGATTACTCCCAGACCCGATGCTTCTGTGGAAGCAATGCTTGAAAAAGACGGTATCGACGGGCTGGATGCAGTGGTTACCTCCAAGAACACCTACATTGCTCCTTTCGTAAATGCTGAGGAATGTGAATATTTGGTAATCGAGGATCGCTTCCCTAACGGCAAGCCTGCTCTGGAAAAAGGCGGGGTAATCTATACCGATCGTGAGACCGTAGATAAAGTAGAAAAGATGAAGGTCTGCACCTGCCTGAATCCTCTGCACACCACTCTTGCTGTATATGGCTGCCTGCTGGGCTATCAGCTGATTTCCGAGGAAATGAAGAATCCTCTGTTAAAGAAGCTGGTTGAGACTATCGGTTATGTAGAAGGACTCCCTGTAGTAGTGGATCCCGGCATCCTGAATCCTAAAGAATTCATCGATACCGTTGTAACCATGCGTATTCCCAATCCTTTCATGCCGGATACCCCTCAGCGTATCGCTACCGATACCTCCCAGAAGCTGGCTATCCGCTTCGGCGAGACCATCAAGGCATACTTAAAGCGCGAAGATTTAAATGTAGCAGATTTAAAACTGATTCCTTTGGTATTTGCAGGCTGGCTGCGTTACCTGATGGCTATTGATGACAACGGCAATGCATTTACCTTAAGCCCGGATCCTCTTCTGGATGCTGTAACTCCTTATGTAGCCGGTTACACTTTATCCGAAGAGCCCAAGGATCTGTCCGGTCTGGATGCGCTGCTTCGCAACGAGAAGATCTTCGGTGTAGACCTGATTGCCATTGGTATGGCCGACCAGGTAAAAGCTTACTTTACTGAACTATCTTCCGGTGTTGGTGCTGTAACAGCCACTCTTGAAAAGTATGTAAAATAATCAATCAGATAGCCTGAAATATTTCTAATCTGCTGCAGTGTGCGGAAATATTTCAGGCTACTTTTTTATATAAGATTATCACTCATACTTTGCCAAGTTGTCTCCTTGTCCTCTGCCCGCCTTCCGCAGAATCTATATCCACACTTCAAATGCGCATTTTCCTAACTTTTATACAAAGATTTTATATTTACTCTTCTTTATGCTATCACTTATAATGTAAAAAAACCATCATTTTTTAGGAGAAAAGGAGACAACAATGAATATACCTCGCGCAGAACATCCCTGGCCCCAATGGGAAAGAGCTAACTGGATGAACTTAAACGGAACCTGGGAATTTGAGTTTGATTTCGGTACCAGTGCCATTGAACGTAAACTCTGGGAAAAAGAAAAATTCGACAAGGAAATCATCGTTCCTTTCTGCCCGGAAAGCAAACTCTCCGGCATCGGCTACACAGATTTTATCGACGGTGTTGCCTACAGAAGAACATTTACTCTGGCAGAAAAAGAAGTATGCGGCAAAACACTGCTCCACTTCGGAGCTGTTGACTATACTACAGATGTGTATGTCAACAATACATACGTGGGCCAGCACAAAGGCGGCTATACTTCATTCTCTTTTGATATCACGAAATACGTAAAAGAAGGGGAGAACACTCTCTTCGTAGCTGTCAAGGATGATGTAAGAAGCGGTCTTCAGCCCAAAGGAAAACAGGCTCATCGTTACGCCTCCTCCGGCTGCGATTATACCAGAACCACCGGTATCTGGCAGACTGTATGGCTGGAGTTCGTCCCTCAAATTTACATAAAATCTGCAAAATATTATGCAGACCCTGCCAATTCCTGCCTTACCGTAACCGGTATCACAGAAGGTGTCGGTACACTTACCTTGAAAGCTGAATGGGAGGGAAAAACAGTGGCTGTCAAATCCCTTACTTCTAATGGCGGTTTCTTCAGTGCCACACTGGAGCTTTCTGAACTGCACCTCTGGGAAGCAGGCAAAGGCGGCCTTTATGACCTGACTCTCACTTATGGCGAAGACACCGTAAAGAGTTACTTTGGCATGCGTACCACCCGCTTTGAGGGAAAGAAATATCTGTTAAACGACAAGCCTTTATTCCAGAGAACAGTCCTTGATCAGGGCTTCTATCCGGACGGCATCTATACCGCTCCCACTGAGGAAGACCTTGTAAAAGACATTGAGCTTTCCTATGCTGCAGGATTTAACGGTGCAAGACTTCACGAGAAAGTGTTTGAGTCCAGATTCCTGTATCACTGCGACAGACTGGGATACCTGGTATGGGGCGAATATCCTAACTGGGGATTTGACCATTCTCTGCCTAACGCCACAGAAATCTATATGAAAGAATGGCATGAAGCAGTTGAACGTGACTTTAACCATCCTGCAATCATCGGTTGGTGCCCTTTTAACGAAACCTGGGGATATTGGGAGAATAAGTCCAAGAATGCTCTTATCAGCAGCATCCATTATTTTACAAAGCTGTTGGATCCTACCAGACCCTGCATTGATACCAGTGGTAATTATCATGCATCTACTGAAATTTATGACATCCATGATTATGACCAGAACCCTGCTACCTTCAAGCAGCGTTGGGATGCTTTCACCAGTCTTGCCAAAGAATCCAATGACTGCATCGAAGCAAGCTCTCCGTTCTTCTGGGTAAACAGTCCGGCCAACGGTAATTATTCTAAAAATGGCAGCGGCGTTTCTCCTTTCTTCAGTCAGGATTATCATGGAGAACCCATTTTCGTCAGCGAATACGGCGGAATTCAATGGGTCAAGAATGCTACGGAAGGTTGGGGATACGGACAGGCTCCTAAGTCAGAGGAAGAGTTTTTTGCCCGCTATAAGGGTCTTACAGATGCTTTGTTGGATAATGAAGATATCTTTGGTTTCTGCTATACGCAGCTTTACGATATCGAGCAGGAAATCAACGGACTCTATACTTATGAGCGCGCAGAGAAATTTGATATCAATATTATAAAGGAAATCAACCAAAGAAAAGCTGCCATAGAGAAATAAGATATGAATGTGGTCAGCGTGTACGCCTATCGGGTGCACTAAAGAAGAGGAAGGAACTGTCATTTGACGTTTCTTCCTCTTTTTTAATGGCTGCTCTTGCATCTTTCCTCCAAAAGCACTAAAATAGTAAATACGCGACAAAAGGGAGGTAAAAATGTTTTGAATTCATTTCAGTTTATTGCACAATACATCAAGCGTCATCGTTTTCAATATGTGGCAGGCATAATCACGCTCTTTGTAGTAGATTTTGCCAACCTGTTTATTCCGAAACTGACCGGTACTATAACTGATGGCTTGACAGCTCATACACTTGACTGGAACGGCATAAAGCTGTGCCTGCTTCAAATTTTCCTGTTGGGCCTGACTCTGGCCATCGGCCGTTTCCTGTGGAGATTTTTTATCTTTGGTGCTGCCCGTTCCATTGAAAAAGAGCTTCGAAACGATATGTTCAGCCATCTGGAAAAAATGAGTGTGGAATATTATAACGAGCATAAGACCGGTGATTTGATGACCCGTTTTACCAGCGATCTGAATGCAGTGCGCATGTCCATAGGTCCTGCTATTATCTGTGTGTTCGATGCTTCTGTAATGACAGTAATGGTCATCCTTCAGATGATGAATTATGTTAACGTAAAACTGACTCTATTGGCACTGATTCCTATGATTATCATCTGTGTGGGAGAGATTTATTATGGAAAGATCATGCACCCCAGATACAAGGCACGCCAGGAGGCAGTGTCCAATCTGACTGACTACGTGCAGGAAAGCTTCTCAGGCGTCCGTGTCATTAAAGCTTTTGTGAGAGAACGTGCTCAGATGAGAGAATTTGCCCGCGCCAACCAAAACACTATGGACAAGAACCTGAATGTGGTACGCCTTCAGGCAATTGTCATCCCGCTTCTGGATGTCATAATCGGCTTCAGCAGCCTTGTCACACTTGTGTATGGCGGTTATCTGGCACTGACCGGTGAAATCACTCTGGGACGTTTCGTGGCCTTCAATCAATACATTAATATGCTGGTATGGCCTATGCTGGCCTGCGGAGATGCCATCAATATGTTTTCCCAGGGAGCTGCTTCCATCCGCCGTATTCAGGATGTATTTGATGAAAAGCCGGAGATTCATGATACGGAAGAAACTCAAGTCATTGACAGCCTTCAGGGTAATATCACATTCTCTCACTTGACCTTTATTCATCGCGGGCATAGTGAGCCTACCTTGAAAGATATCAATCTGGAGATCCCTGCAGGCACTACTCTGGCTGTCATCGGACGGACAGGCAATGGAAAATCAACCCTTGTCAATCTCCTGCTCCACCTTTATAACACCAAACCCGGTATGATTCTTCTGGATGGCCGTGATATCAACACGGTTCCTTTAAAAATACTGCGCGAAAATATTGCTTACGTACCTCAGGACAATTTCCTGTTTTCCGATACCTTAAAGTCCAACATTGCTTTTGGAGTTGAGGACGAGGACATGAATCGTATTGTAAAAGCTACCCAGGCTGCCTGCATTCATGAAAATATCATCTCCTTCCCGGATGGCTATGAAACGATCGTAGGTGAGCGCGGTGTCACCCTGTCCGGCGGGCAGAAGCAACGAAGCTCCATTGCCAGGGCACTGATGAAAGATGCACCTATCTTAATTCTTGACGATGCTTTATCAGCCGTGGATACCGATACCGAGGAGCAGATTCTTACGAATCTGAAAAAGAACCGGGCCGGTAAAACCACGATCCTTATCGCGCACCGCATTTCCACTATCCAGAATGCAGACATCATCATGGTTCTGGAAGATGGGGAGGCCCGTGAAATCGGCAATCACAACGAACTGATGGCTCTGGGCGGCATTTACAGGGATATGTTCGAGAAACAGCAGCTGGAAGCCGCTATCGGTGAAAAGCGGGCTGCTTTACAGGAGGAACACGCATGAAAAGATTACTTGGATATTTAAAGCCTCATAAATGGGTCATGACTGCTGCCACCCTTCTGGTGCTGTTCATCATTGTAGTGGAGCTCTACCGTCCCATCATTATCGGCGACGCTATCGATAACTATATCAATGGATATTACAGACCTTATTATGTGACAGAAGAAAGCACACCGGAAACGGTTCGGTATGGGAATCTGTATCTGGCGAGAGTGCCGCTTGGAAGTAAAGAAGATATCAGCGATGTCGCTACAGACGCACTTTCCGGTGGGAATACTTTTGCTGACGCTTCCTACTACCAGATCCTACTCTATCAGGATCAGTATTACATGGCTGAGAATCTGACCTTCGAGGAGACACAGCTTCTTGCCGATGCAGATAACGACACTTTACAGACATATGCTGAAACTCGTTCCAGGCTGTTAAGCAGTGACGATTTGAAAGAACTGCGCCGTTTCGATTTCTTCGGTATTCTGAAAGCAGCCGCCCTCTATCTGCTGATGCTGTTCGTAGGCTTTGTCTTAAATGCCGCTGATACCTGGATGCTTCAGCGCATGGGACAAAATATTATCTACCGCATGAGAGAAGAAGTCTTCGGACATATCCATAGTCTGTCACTCAACTTCTTCAATACCACTCCTGTGGGAAAACTGGTTACCCGTGTCAGCAATGATACAGAAGCTGTCAACGAACTGTTTACCACCATACTTGTAAAGCTGTTTAAGAATATTGTGAAAATTATCGGCTATGCAGTGGTCATGATTTCCATCAACGCAGGAATGGCTCTGGTATCCTTCCTGCTGCTTCCTGTAGTAACGGTACTGACCTTCTTCTTCCGTTACATGTCCAGGAAAGCTTACCAGATCACCCGTAATAAGATTACGGAGTTGAATACCTTCCTGTCCGAGCATATCTCCGGCATGAAGCTGATTCAGATTTTTGCCAGAGAGGACGAAAAGTATAAGGAATTTGAGCACAAGTCCCGGGAACTGTTCCGTGCCAACTGGCGTGAAGTCATGACGTTTGCTATCTTCCGTCCTTCCATTTATTTGATATCCATTCTGGCCATGATCATTGTTATCGGTACCGGAAGCTCCTACGTACTGAGCGGAACGTTATCACTGGGAACCCTGTTCATCTTTGTCAGCTACATCAGTTCCTTCTTTGAACCCATTCAGGAACTGGCAGAACAATTCGGTACGCTGCAGTCCTCCCTGGCCTCTGCCGAGAAGATCTTTTCCATTCTCGATGAGAAGCCGGAAATTGTAAATCCGAACAAGCCCGTTTCTGTGCAGATTCAGGGAAGAATTGAATTTAAGCATGTATGGTTTGCCTATGAAAAAGATGATTATATCCTGAAAGATGTCAGCTTTGTCATCCGTCCCGGTGAAAAGGTGGCTTTCGTGGGAGCCACCGGTGCAGGTAAGACTTCTATTTTGAACTTAATTGGCAGATATTTCGATATTCAGAAAGGTGAGATTCTGATTGACGGGGTGAATATCAAGGATATTGATACGGATGTGCTGAGAGGAGCAATCGGTCAGGTACAGCAGGATGTGTTCCTGTTTACCGGAGATATTAAAAGCAATATCTCGCTAGGCAACGAAAATATTTCACCGGAAGATGTAAGGGCTGCCGCCCACACTGTCCATGCAGATACTTTTATTGAAAAAATGCCGGAAAGCTACGATGCACCCGTTACAGAGCGGGGAAGCACGTTATCTGCGGGTCAGCGTCAGTTGATATCCTTTGCCCGCACCCTGGCTTACAAGCCATCTATCCTGGTGCTGGATGAGGCTACTGCCAACATTGATACGGAGACGGAAAGCCTGATCACCCAGGCACTTTCTACTCTGATGGAGGGGCGCACCACTATCATGGTAGCCCACAGACTTTCTACTATTCAGCATGCGGATAAGATTATTGTTATGCATAAGGGGCAGATCAAAGAGGCCGGGTCTCACCAGGAACTGCTGGCACAGAATGGTCTGTATAAGAAGTTGTATGATCTGCAGTTGGTAGAATCATAATAGATTAAGACACTTCATTTGACACACAGTGTATTTAAAAACGGGATTGGACATCACATCCAATCCCGTTTTATTAACCTGCAGGTTATATTACATTTGCTATTGCTAGCGCCGTGACTTACGGCAACCGCAACCAACTATTTTGCCAACAGCATCATAATATCATTGCTGCGTGCGATAAATCTTGTCATAGCCTCCGGTGCCAAAGGTGCCTGCTGCAGTTTAGCCAGATCATACAGCTGCTCACAAATCATCTCTACATTCTCACCATCCTGATGCTCTGTTACATACTGTACCAGAGGATGGTTTGCATTCAGGATCAGGGTCTCACCGTCTCCACCAAATGCGCTCATATCCATGCCTGGCATAGAATACATCTTCATCATATCCTGCATACGGCGGCTCTCTTCAGATAAGGTCAGTACAGAAGAAACCTTCTTGTTCTTCAGCTTTTGAATCTTGACATTCAGCTTGTCATTGTTAAGAGCCTTCTTCATGATCTTACCAATGGCTTCTGCCTGCTCTTCCATCTCTTTCTCGGCCTTCTTAGAGGTCTTGGACTTCATAGCATCTGTCAAATCCGCATCGATTCTCATGAACTTGATGCCTTCGTTCTTATTCTCCAGCTGAGAAATGAAAGGCTGATCGATATTGTGGGTCAGGATGACAGCATCCATCTTGGCAGCCTTGAACATATTGATATACTGGCTCTGCTGCTGCTCATCGGTTACATAATAGATAACCTTTTCTTTCTTCTCTTCTTCCTCAGTCTCTGCTTCTTCTGCTGCGCTGTCTGCATCAGATACTACTTCAGCTTCTACCTTCTCACCATTCTCATCTGTTGCAGTGCCTGCTTCACCGTCTTCTGCATCAACAGGCTTTACTTCCAAACACTCCGGAAGTGTCAGATACTTGCCGTCCAGATTCTTAAAGAGGATGTAATCGGTCATCTTCTCACAGAACTTATCATCTTTCAGGCAGCCAAACTTGATGAATGGGCTGATATCATCCCAGTACTTATCATATTCTTCTTTCTCAGTCTTGCACATTCCGGACAGTTTATCAGCTACCTTCTTGGAAATATACTCGGATATCTTCTTTACAAAACCGTCATTCTGCAAAGCACTTCTGGATACGTTCAAAGGCAGATCAGGACAATCGATGACACCCTTTAACAGAAGCAGGAATTCCGGAATGACTTCCTTGATATTATCAGCAATAAATACCTGGTTGTTGTACAGCTTTATTGTTCCCTCGATGGACTCATATTCCATGTTGATCTTAGGGAAGTACAGGATACCTTTCAGATTGAAAGGATAGTCCATATTCAAATGAATCCAGAACAGAGGCTCCTTATAATCCTGGAATACCTTGCGGTAGAATTCCAGATATTCTTCTTTGGTGCACTCATTAGGATGCTTGGTCCACAGGGGCTGTGTCTCATTCAAAAGCTCAGGACGTTTTCTGATCTTCAGCTTGTTTGGCTCAGGCTGCTTCTCTTCAGCTGCCTCAGCGCCTTCCTCACCGTCAGCGCTCTCGCTATCTTTCTTCTCATCATCTTTCTTTTCAGGCTCGATTACTTCCAGAACTACATCATCTTCTCTCTTCTCATCTTCTTTGATGATCTGAGTCTCCGTGGTATTGGCCTTGGACAGATAAATCTCGGTAGGCATGAAAGAACAATATTTCTTCAGGACTTCACGTGCCTTGTACTCGTTGCAGAACTCCAGGCAGTCTTCGTTCAAGAATAAAGTAATTGTCGTACCAACTTCCGCTTTATCACCATCCTCCATGGAGAATTCTGTGCCGCCGTCGCACTCCCAGTGTACAGGCTTAGCGCCTTCTTTGTAGGAAAGTGTGTCAATATGAACCTCATCTGCTACCATAAATGCAGAATAGAAGCCCAGACCGAAATGACCGATGATCTGATCAGCATTGCTCTTGTCCTTATATTTCTCGATGAAATCAGTCGCACCTGAGAATGCGATCTGGTTGATATATTCATCTACTTCCTCCGCAGTCATTCCCAGACCGTTATCGGTAAAGGTCAATGTCTTCTTCTCAGGATCAACTACTACATCGATTCTGGCCTTATAATTTTCAGGAAGAGTATACTCTCCCATCATATCCAGCTTCTTTAACTTGGTAACAGCATCACAGCCGTTGGATACCAGCTCTCTGTAGAAAATATCGTGATCGGAGTACAACCACTTCTTGATAATGGGGAAAATGTTTTCACTATTGATAGATAAGCTACCGCTTCTAGCTGCCATTATAACCACATCCTTTTCTTTTTATATTTGGATAAATGCTTCTCTCACCCACACTGATAACAGTGTTTCGAAAAAAGATATTATCGACTTTATCTAAGGCAGTTATTTCTTACTGAATACAAGTTTATCCCTGTCTTGGTTAAATGTCAAGATAAAATTAGCACTCATTTAAGCAGAGTGCTAATAATTTTGAAAAAATGCCGATTTTATGCGGCTTTGCGCATTTCTAAAATTTTTGTAAATTCCCTTCTATAGTTATACTAATTTCCCTCAAAGAAATGATTAAACACATCAAAAAAATCCGATGTAGTAACCTGACTGTCATGAATCAGAGTAATCTGACTCCAAAGATCCTCATTGAGTTGTTTAGTAAGTGTTTTTACATAAACATCATACTCCCGACCAAACGCGTTCTCTCTGCGCTGCTCCAGAATTTTGATCTTATTGGCATCGGTCTGCTCAATATTGAACGTACTGATACATTTGATAATGTGATACCCTGCCTCACTTTCCACAACATCACTGACAGCGTTAGTCTCCAGACGAAATGCCACCTCTTCAAATGCCTGATCCATCTCACCTTTTCCAAAAGAGTAGGTTATGGTATCATCTTCACTGTACTGTACCGCAAGTTCCTCAAAAGCTTTCGTCCCCTCCACAGCTAACGCCTGCACCTCTAATGCCTTGGCGTAGGCTTCGGCTTTTTTCTCCTCAGAATAAGGCACTCTGTTGCCATCGCTGTCTGTATTTCCGGTTTTTATCAAAATATGCTGAACGGTAATGATCCTGGCTTCATCATCACTGATTTCCGGGTTGATATCCTGTATAATCTCTTCATACACTTTCTCAGCAAGAGCGTACTCCTCATACAGACCAAGAATAGTATCCGGCGTTACACCCATAAGTTCCACTTCCTTCTCATTCAGAGAAGTAAAATATTCGTTGGCTGCTTTCTCAACCTGCGCGGTCTCCTGCTCTGTCAATGTCACTTCTCGGTCCAGCGCCATAAGATACATGGTCTTAATCTGAGCAATTTTCGCCAGCACCGTTTCTTTTACATTTTCTTCCAGAGTAATGCCATCATGCTCCGTATCCCAGATTTCCGTTCCATATACTTCTTCGTACTGATTCTGGGTTGCTGTCAGGTAGACCATCAATTCCTCTTTTTTACAGACTTCATCTGCAATCCGGAAGACATCTGACTTACCAAAGCCGGTGGTGAATACCACCTTCGTACCGTCCCCGTCCTTTCCGCATGCTGTCAAGACTGTCATGCACAATATCGCAACAGCCAGAAGCATTCCTTTCTTCCACTTTATCATATACAATCCTGCCCTCCTATGCTTTGCGTATACTCAGAATACCATAATCCCTCCCTATTATCAACCGTATTCTTTCCATTTTGTGTTTGACTCTGCTCACTCCCTTTCTTCCACACTTTCAAGCACTTGTGCCTCTGAATAGGCAGCCTCTTCTCCTGCCAAGACATACTTTTCAGGTAAAATATAGCACCAGAATATCTGAATCCTCACATACCCTGGTGCTCTCATAATCATTTCTATGTTTATATAGATAACCTCACTGTGAAAGCAAGCTTGTCCGCTTATTCAATCACATGAATCCAACCTTCAGGAGCTTCGATTCTGCCCATCTGAATACCGGTCAGAGTCTCATACAGCTTCTTGGTGGTAGGTCCCATCTCAGTCATACCGCTGGGCAGGCAAATCTCCTTACCATGGTCAACAATCTTACCTACAGGAGAGATAACTGCTGCTGTTCCACACAGTCCGCACTCTGCGAAGTCTTTCACTTCGTCCAGATATACTTCTCTCTCTTCTACTTCCAGTCCCAGATATTCCTTAGCTACATATACCAGACTTCTTCTGGTGATGGAAGGAAGGATACTGTCAGACTTAGGGGTAACTACTTTATTATCCTTGGTTACGAACAGGAAGTTAGCTCCACCGGTCTCTTCTACCTTCGTTCTGGTCTTGGGATCCAGATACATATTCTCATCATAGCCTTCGTTATGAGCACTTACGATAGCATGCAGGCTCATCGCATAGTTCAGACCGGCCTTGATATGACCTGTACCGTTTGGTGCTGCACGGTCGAAATCGCTGACACGGATGGTCAGAGGCTTTACACCACCCTTGAAGTAAGGACCTACAGGAGTACAGAAGATACGGAACTGATACTCGGTAGCAGGCTTCACACCGATAACAGGGTTGGAACCGAACATGTAAGGACGCAGATACAAGGTTGCTCCGCTTCCGTAAGGAGGTACATAAGCAGCATTGGCAGCTACTACTTTATTAACAGCATCTATAAAGCGATCCTTAGGGAATACCGGCATCTCCAGTCTTGCAGCAGAATTCATCATTCTCTCTGCATTCAGATCCGGGCGGAAAGTAACGATATGTCCGTCCTCAGTGGTATATGCCTTCAGTCCCTCGAATATGGTCTGCGCATACTGCAGGACGCCTGCGCACTCATTCAACACTACATTGGCATCCTCTGTCAGGATACCGTCATCCCATGCGCCGTCCTTAAAATTGGATACATATCTCTTGTCAGTCTGAACGTATCCAAAACCCAGATTGCCCCAATCAATATTTTTCTTTTCCATTGGTATTTCCCTCTTTCTTGGATAAAAATTTATGTTTTCCCTTATTATGTTACTTCTGTGGGGAAATGTCAAGGGGTTTCTTATAATTCATGGGGTGTCGCTAAAGGCCGCCTCATACCCAATCGGCTTTTGATATTTTTAAAAAATCATTTTCTCTCGTATTTTAAGAACTGATATGCAATATCAAAATAAGTCTGCTCATCGCTGTCTGCAGTAATGTGCCAGTTCTCGTCCTGATCCAGATTCGGGAAGTAAGTATCTGCTTCGTACTCGCGGTCAATCTTGGTCACATGAGCCACTTTGCAGTAAGGCAGCATCTGGCGATAGATGCTCTCCCCTCCGATAATATAGATATCTTCCTCATTATACTTCTTCAGTTCTTCCAGAAGCTCCTCAATGGAATGAACAATGACAGCATCCTTTACCTGGTATTTCGGGTCTCTGCTTAATATGATATTGGTGCGGTTCTTTAATGGCAATCCCTGTGGAAAAGTCTCCAATGTCTTGCGCCCCAATACCACCACTTTGCCGGTGGTCTCTTCTCTGAAATGCTTGTGGTCATTGGGAATACGGACAAGCAGCTCGTTCTTGTTGCCAATTGCCCAATTATTGTCTACTGCTACAATTAAATTCATGTTGTTTTCTCCTCCTATATTGCAATGGGAATATCCGGAATCTGTTCTCCTGTTTGGTAATTCTCCACCTTTACATCATTTCTCGTAAACTGATAAAAATCGTGAATATCCGGATTCAGCCAGAACGTAGGTGCAGGCTTCGGCTCTCTGCTGATCAATTCCTGAATAAAAGGTACATGTCTGTCATAAATATGGGCATCAGCAATTACGTGAACCAGCTCTCCCACTTTCATATCACACACCTGAGCCAGCATATGGACCAAAACTGCATACTGTACCACATTCCAGTTATTTGCCGCCAACACATCCTGAGAACGCTGATTCAAAACAGCATTCAGGGTCAGCTTGTCATCGCCCTTCTTCTGCGTCACATTAAAGGTCATACTGTAAGCGCAAGGATACAGATTCATCTCGTGAAGATCCTGATGTACATAGATATTAGTCATGATGCGGCGGCTGAAAGGATTATTCTTCAAATCATAAATCACTCTGTCCACCTGATCCATCATTCCTTCTTTATACTGATGCTTTATCCCCAATTGGTATCCGTAAGCCTTACCGATAGAACCGTCTGCGTCTGCCCATTCATCCCAGATATGGCTGTGCAGGTCATTTACATTATTAGACTTCTGCTGCCAGATCCACAGCATCTCATCTGTAGCAGACTTCAACGCAGTCCTTCGCAGCGTCATGATCGGGAACTCCTTTGATAGATCATAGCGGTTCACAACTCCGAATTTCTTGATGGTGTATGCAGAAGTACCATCCGGCCAGTGGGGTCTTACCTTCTCTCCTTCCGTACTGGTACCATTTTCCAAAATGTCTTTACACATATCAATAAAAATATGATCAGCCAAACTCATTATTGTATTTTCCTTTCTTATTTTTCCATCTTATCGCAGATTGCATTGATCTGGTCGGTAAATTTGGCCATGTCTTTATTTGCCAGTCCATCGCTTCTCTGAATAATGGCAAGCAGGCGCTGACCGGCGGCCAGAAGTCTCGCAAAGGCACCGGAAGCCGGCTTAGCTTTCTTTTTTAAGACAATCGGTTCTGCTTCATATTCCAGCTTACCGCTGAGCAGATTGAACTGTGTACCGCTGTATGGAGCATAAGCCGGCAGCTTGTATTCCACTTTCAGACATTCAGCAAAAGCGGTACACACACTATCCTCTCCATGCACCACGAAAACTTTCCTGGGCTTTTCCTCAAATCCGCTGATCCACTCGATCAGACCATTCTTATCTGCGTGGCCGCTCAAACCGGTGAGCTGCTTGATCTGAGCCCTGACCTGAATCGGTTCACCGAACAGCTTCACCTCTTCCGCCCCCTCTATAATGGCTCTTCCCAGAGTTCCTACCGACTGATAGCCTACGAACAGAACAGTGCACTCCGGTCTCCAAAGATTGTGCTTCAAATGATGTCTGATACGCCCTGCTTCGCACATTCCCGATGCTGAAATAATCACCTTGGGCGTCTCATTAAAGTTAATCTGCTTCGATTCATCACTGGTAATAGAAAGCTTCAAGCCGGCAAATGCAATAGGATTAATATTGGCCTTTACCAGTTCCATGGCTTCCTCATCGAAACATTCCATGCGATTTTCCTGGAAAATGCTGGTGGCTTGCACCGCCATGGGACTGTCCACATAGACCGGGAAATCTTCATGTCCTTTCACCAGCTTACCCACTTTAATCTTTCGCAGGAAATATAAAAGTTCCTGAGTTCTGCCTACGGCAAAGGAAGGAATAATTACGTTACCGCCTTTATCAAAGGTCTCCTGCAGGATACCGGCAAGCTCCGCCACGTAATCGCCCTTGCTTTCCGGATGATATCTGTCTCCGTATGTGGATTCCATGACTACATAATCAGCCTGCTTTGTAAAGCTGGGATCTCTTAAAAGCGGCTGGTTCTTATTGCCGATATCACCGGAAAATACGATTTTTCTGGTCGTACCATTCTCCGTCAGCCATACTTCGATACTGGCTGAGCCCAGCAGATGGCCGATATCAGTAAAGCGAATCTTCACACCATCACATACTTCTATTATCTCACCGTAGCTGCAGGGAACAATGCGCTTGATGATTCCCTCCGCATCCTCCATATTATAAAGCGGTTCTTCCGGGGCTACACTGGCACTTCTCTTGGCTTTACGGTTCTTCCACTCCGCTTCCATCATCTGAATATGAGCACAGTCACGCAGCATGATGCCGCACAGATCAGCGGATGCTTCCGTGGTAAATACCCGGCCTCTGAATCCCTTTGCATACAGAAGCGGGAGCATACCGGAATGGTCCACATGGGCATGTGTCAGCAAAACATAATCGATCAGCGGCTCCTCCACCGGAATGGGGGCATTTTCAAAGGTGTTCACCCCCTGCTCCATGCCGTAGTCCACCAAAATATGCTTTCCGTTTACTTCCAGATAATGACAACTGCCTGTCACTTCATGAGCTGCACCTACAAATACTAATTTCATATACCTACCCCTTTCATTACATTTTAAATCGATCCACAATATTTCCTACTTTAATCTATTCGCAGTTTCATAAAAATGGTAATAAATTCCTTTCCAGGAAATCAATTGGTCGTTTACCTCTATTGTATTATGTTATGAGCGGTATTGCAAGGCAAAAAATTTATTCAGCGCCTTTTCAATCAGGTAAAAAAATGGTATGCTTGTTTCAGTAAATATTGATCGCAGTATTTTGATTGAGGTATTATTCATGAAAGAAGATTTTTATCAGATGCGCTTTGACGGGATACAGACACTGCGCGGAATCGCCGCAGTGATGGTAGTCCTGGAACATATCAGGTTTCTGGCCTGTGGCGCCTTTGGCGTGGACATTTTTTTCTGCATCAGCGGATTTATGATTATGTACACTACACACAACAGTACAAAATATTTTTTCCGAAAAAGACTGCTTAGAATTGTGCCGTTTTATTACCTGATGACAATTGGTACCTTTGGACTGCTCCTGCTTTTCCCATCCATGTTCGAACAATCAAAAGCTTCTCTCCCCGCTCTCATCAAAAGCCTGCTGTTCATCCCTTTTGATATGGGAGGCGGCGTACTGCAGCCACTTATGCGTATCGGCTGGACCGTGAACTGCGAAATGTTCTTTTACCTGCTGTTTTGGATTGCTTTCCATATCAGCCATAAATACCGTGGAATCATCTGCAGTCTCTTCCTGTTTGCATGCGTTGCTATCGGAGCTTACGTGTCCGGCGGAAATACCTGGACGGGTGGAAGTTTACCGACAATGCCGTTGCCTGCGCCGCTGTTATTCTACGGGAATCCGGTGATGCTGGAATTTGCCCTTGGAATTATTTGTTATTATGCAGCAAAAGGAATTTATACTTTCCTGTTAAAACATCCTGCCCCTTCCCCCAAATTCAAAGGCTGCATTCTCCTGATATCGGTCCTGCTGCTATTGGTGAGATTGATACATTCCACTGCAAACATCAATATTCTGGGATATCGCCGTTTGCTTTACTGGGGACTTTCCGCCATGCTGTTGGTATTATGCTTCTTTGTAATAGGACTTTTCCTGAAAATGCCCTCCTGGAGCATTCGCCTGGGTGATATCAGTTTCTCGCTGTATTTGATTCATTATTACCCTATTATGGTCTTAGACCGCAAAGTGTTCGACTTCTCCAGTTTGCGTGTGGAGTCCGTCATCGGCGCTGCCATCGGTACCGCTCTTGTCCTCCTGTTGGCTTATATCAGTTGGTATCTGATTGAAAAGAAATTTACCGGTTGGCTTCGAAAGAAGCTTTGTTCTTCTTATTAAGAAACAGCCCAATCAGCAAAAGTACAGGGAATATGGCGCCAGCCAGAATTCCCTTTTTTAAATTCTCTCCACAGGTTTCCGATACCAGTCCCACAAAAGTTGGGCCACCGGAGCAGCCCAGATCTCCTGCCAATGCAAGCAGTGCAAACATAGCCGTTCCGCCGCCTCTGATGCCTGCTGCTGCCATACTGAAGGTACCGGGCCAAAGGATGCCCACAGAAAGTCCACACAAAGCACATCCCATAAGCCCCAATACAGGCGACTTACTTAAGGATGCTAACAGATAACTGCCAAGACACAGGACTCCACAGATTGCCATAAACTTCTCAAGTTTAATCTTCTCACTGTATTTTCCATAGATTGCTCTGGAAGAACCCATGAGCATGGCAAACAACAGCGGTCCTGCCAGGTCTCCCACAGTTTTGCTGACGCCCAGCCCCAATTCTGCGAAAGCAGATGCCCACTGGCTGATGCCCTGTTCACAGGCACCTGCACAGACCATGAGAAGCATCATGATCCAGAAAAGTCCGGTACGAACCAGTTCTTTCAGTGTCATGCCTTTTTCGCCCTCATCCATAAGGCTGGCAAACGGAACCCGACTGTAGTAAACCGCATTCAAAAGCGGTATCAGCGCCCAGATAAGCGCCAGATACTTCCAGTTCTCAATTCCAAATACGGTAAAATATGCAGTAGATAACAATACCACGCCAACATGGCCCCAGCAATAGAAAGAATGAAGAAGACTCATGGCAGCTTCCTTCCTCTTTGTAGGACACGCTTCCACAATGGGACTTACCAGAACCTCAAGTAATCCACCGCCGATTGCATAGATAGCCACAGACAGCAACAGCCCAACAAAGGGATCCGGCATGATTTCCGGCAGTATGGTCAAACCCGCAAGACCAATCGCCGCAAAGATATGAGCGATCAGAATAGATGTCTTATAACCGATTCTGTCAACAAATTTTACGCTGACAAGATCCACCAGAAGCTGAATTCCGAAGTTGAAAGTTACCAGCATGGTAATCTTATCCAGGGAGATTCCGTAAGTACTCTGGAATGTCAAAAACAAAAGCGGTACAAAATTATTGATGACCGCCTGTACTATGTAGCCGATGAAACTGGCATATATGGTATGATTGTAATTTAATGTCTTTTTCATAGCATGGGTCCTCGTTTCTCTATTTTTCTAAAGTTTACACGCTTTTGAGTATAGCAAAACAAGCCTGATAATACAAGAAGCTTTTGAATTGTCTGAATTTTATAAAATAATTACATAAAAGAAGTAAAATTCCACTATTGACATTTCAGTCCACATATAGTATATTATTACTTGTCCGAAAGATAAATGCTTCGGCACAATATATACAGTATGCGCGAGTGGCTCAGCGGTGGAGCACCTCCTTGCCAAGGAGGGGGTCGCGGGTTCGATCCCCGTCTCGCGCTTTTTTTATTTGATGCGGAAACCTAGATTTTCAAGGGCTTCCGCATTTTTGTGTGTCTGGAAAGTTGTAGACAGCTAATTTACATATTGGACATCCAGAGAAAAATAGAGACGGCAAATCATGCCGTCTCTTCTGATTCCATTAGCAGGGAAAGAAAGCCTGTATTTCACATCTTTCCTTTATTTTATATGCATTAAAATAGGCCTCCTCCAGGGGAATCCATTTACAGGCAAAAATCTCCGCCGCCTGTTTTCCGTTTCTTGCAAGAATCCGTTCTCTCTGCACCACCTCATCCACATCAAGG
>JAGAUD010000005.1 GCA_017620975.1 Lachnospiraceae bacterium
CCGGGTTCAAGTCCCTGAAGGTCCACTTACCCAGAACAAAGGTTCCAAAAGATAAAAACAAATATGGCCCGGTGGCTCAGCTGGTTAGAGCGCCGCCCTGTCACGGCGGAGGTCGAGGGTTCGAACCCCTTCCGGGTCGCTTGCACGTAAGTGCTTCCTTAAAAATTTCATAACTGGGGTCTTAGCTCAGCTGGGAGAGCATCTGCCTTACAAGCAGAGGGTCACAGGTTCGAGCCCTGTAGGCCCCACTAGATAACCAAATGGTTATCGCGGTTTGCCGGTGTGGCGGAATAGGCAGACGCAAGGGACTTAAAATCCCTCGGGGGCAACCCCGTACCGGTTCAAGTCCGGTCACCGGCATAGAAAAGAGTTTTGAGAAATCAAAACTCTTTTTCTTTTATCTGGAAAATAGTATTGTAATCGAAGATTAGTAACAGGAGGTAATTGCAGATGGTACATAGTTTGATTCCAATGTCAGTTGATATTAAAACACGTATTTTTGAGAATCCGGCACGACTGGTGAATGCGATGGAACTTACCTGTGCTGTCGGCATGGCTTATGCTCAGGTGGGGCTTAAAATGCCAGAGGTGGAGACTGGTATGGTACTCAGGGATTTCTGGAATCAGGTAACACCGACGATCAATGGGAATGCAAAAGTAAAAGAAAGCCTTCAGTATGTGATCATGAATTACATTTTTAAAAAGGGAGAAGTAATCGACGAAGATTGTGTCATTACTTTGAAACTGGGATACGAATTTCATTAATTATGGGAACTCCTATGCTTTTAGTTGAGAGAAACTGAAAAATATGGTAAAATATTTGGAAGTTATAGTAATCTGATGGGGAAATTGCAGATTATTTCTGAACGAAGGGAAAGGAGTTTTTTTATTATGGGTGATAATTTTAGGGAAGAGATTATTGCGTTAGTTGAGGAACGCCGTGACGCATATACGGCAATGAGCGACGAAATCTGGGGATATGCAGAGCCGAGATTTCAGGAAGAAAAATCTTCTAAATTACAGCAGGAGTATTTAAAGAGCAGAGGTTTTTCTGTAAAAGCTGATCTCGCCGGAGAAGAGACAGCATTTATTGCAGAATTTGGAAGCGGAAAACCGATTATTGCATTTTTAGGTGAGTTTGATGCACTTTCTGCGCTTCAGCAGGAAGCTGATAAAACTGAACGCAGCCCGATTCCGGGAATGGAGAATGGTCATGGTTGCGGACATCATCTGTTAGGTACAGGAAGTGTTGCAGCTGTGGATGCTTTAAAGACATATATGGAGAAATATAACCTTCAGGGCACAATCCGTTATTATGGCTGTCCGGCTGAGGAAAATGCCGGTGGTAAGGCATATCTGGTTCGTGATGGTTATTTTGATGATTGTGATATCGCACTGACATGGCACCCGTTTGCAATCAATAAAGCTATGAAGGGCGGTTACCATCTTGCTAACTTCCGCGCTTTCTTCACATTCCATGGTATCTCTGCCCATGCGGCAGGATCTCCGGAACTTGGCCGTTCCGCGCTGGATGCTGTTGAAGTGATGGATATTGGCGTAAACTTCATGAGAGAGCATATGATCGATGCAGCGAGAGTGCATGGCGCAATCACAAACAGCGGCGGTATTGCTCCGAACGTAATTCCGTCTGAGGCACAGATTCTTTATGCAATCCGTGCACCGAAGGTAACACAGGTAAAGCAGTTATATGACAGAATGTGTGATATCGCGAAAGGTGCTGCTTTGATTACTGGCACAACTGTTGATGTTAAGCAGGTTGCAGCTTACTCTGATATTATTAACAATGATACTTTAAATGATATGATCCAGGAAAGTCTGGAGAAAGTGATCCCGGTTGGATATACAGAAGAGGAACTGGAATATGCGAGAAAGTTCCAGGAAGTTACTACTTCGCTGGATAAGGAAGGCCTTAAGGCAATGGCAGCAGATCTCGGAAAGAAAGATATGCTTCCGAATCCGTTATGGGATTTCATCGTAGATAAGAATACACGATACGGTGGCGGTGGATCGTCTGACGTTGGTGATGTAAGCTGGAAAGTGCCGACAGGTCAGGTTTATACAAGTTGTTATGCAGCTGGTACAGCTATGCACTCATGGCAGGCAACAGCTCAGGGTAAATCTTCTATTGCGCATAAGGGTATGCTGGCAGCATCTAAAGTTATGGCATGTGTTGGCGCAGAACTTTTGATGAATCCGGAAAAGGTTGCGCAGGCGAAGGCTGATTGGAAGGAAGAATTAAACGGAGAGGAATACCCGAATCCGCTTCCGGCTGGTGCAAAACCGGAAATTTGGTAAAAAGATTGGACGGGCGTGCTTTTGTACGCCCGTTTTTTAGCAGGCGCACGATGGGAACGTGCAGAAATGTAGACTTGGAAGAAAGAGGGGCCGGCTATGAAATGTGATTACAGAGATAAAGTCAGCAGCATGATCGAGGCAAGGAGACAGTCATATACGGATATCAGTGACGCAATCTGGGGATTTGCGGAGTCGAGATTTCAGGAATATGAATCATCGAAGATTCAGCAAGAATATCTGAAATCTCGAGGATTTGCTGTAAAGGCAGATCTGGCGGGTGAAGAGACTGCATTTATCGCTGAATGGGGAACGGGAAAGCCGGTCATTGCCTTTGTTGGTGAGTTTGATGCGCTCTCTTCCCTCCAACAGGAGGCAGATAAGACAG
>JAGAUD010000001.1 GCA_017620975.1 Lachnospiraceae bacterium
ATGCTGTCAGCATAATCTTCGGTCATCACAATACTCTCTGTCATAAGGGAGCGCAGATATCCGGCCACCTTTACCTCATAAGTTTCCTCACTGCCATAGGGAGAGATTTCAATCACATCACCTATTGTGGCCGTATCAGCATTCGTCAGAATAACGACCGGGATACAGAACGGCGGCATAACAAGAGCCCAATCCGGGAGGTCAAAATAGGTACTCATCATTCCGGTAGGACTGATAACAATAGCGGCAATCGCATAGCCCAATATAAACCCCAAAATGGTTCCCATGAGTCCGATGATCTCCGCTTGTATAAACGCGGGTTACATCTTTAAATTCTACGATAGCCATATTTTTCCTCCGCTTAAGTTAGTTCTTCCTAACCACTTTATCATAAGGTCTGCTGCTTTGCAATAGCAAACTTAATAATGGGCAGGAATAAAAATCCCGCCCACTGTAAAATTAGCCCCATGTATTCTGATATGTTTACTTGCTCAAAAGTTCTTTCTCCAGATCCTCCAGCATAATGCCCAGTGCTGTGAATCCGCCTTCAGCCTTGTACCAAACGCCGGCATTCTCCATAATGATCAGGTTGCCGTTCTTGTACGCATCAGTAGACTTGATGAGATCGTTCTCCATGATATCCTTTGCCAGCTGGGCACCTTCCGCATTAGTAGCTGCATCACGGTCCAGGACAAAGATGTAATCAGGTGCTTTCTCAACTACAAATTCGAAAGAAGCCTCATTACCATGTGCAGAAGTATCAATATTTGCATCTACTCCAATATTGTTAAACCCAAGCTCATTACCGATGATAGAGCAGCGACCATCATTACCTAAAAGATTGAAGGCACCGCTGGTACACATACCGATAATGGCATTCTTACCTTCAGCAATTGCCTGTAAAGCAGCAATTCTTTCATTGTAAGCATCCAACTTTGCGTTCATTTCTTCTTCCATTCCAAAAATGGATGCAATCTTTACGGCGTTTGCATAAGTTCCTTCCACAACGGCACCGCTTACAGTCAAACGAACCACAGGAGCAATTTCAGCCAATGTCTCATAGTAATCACTACCGCGGCCGGCCATGAAAATAAGATCCGGTTCACATTCCATGATTGCTTCCATATCAAAGGTTTTAGCAGTACCTACATTAGCTGCATCTGTAACATAATCTGCTAAATATGCCTCCGGGGTTGTTGTACCCACAACGCGGTCGGTCAGTCCAAGATTAGACAGAACATCCAGAGAAGCTGCATCTAAAGTTACAACTCTCTGAGGGTCATAGGGAACTTCCAGTTCAATTTCTTCGGATGCACCATTAATGCAGGCAATAGTAATACTCTCAGGCTTCTGCTCCTCTACAGAAGTTTCTGTCTGCTCTGTTGCAGCAGAGCCGGTCTGCTCTTCTGAAACAGCACTGCTCTGTGCTTCACTGCCGGCGCTATTGTTCTCGCCGGAATTTCCGCAGGCAACAAGGCCAAAAGTCAAAATTGTAGCTAATAATAGTGTTGAAATTTTTTTCATAATCTTGTTTCTCCTTTTTCCCTAAATAAAAGTACTGAAAAATGTAATACTCATGGGGTTAATAGTATATAGTCAGCGGTTTGCCGCCTATATTCATAATTTCAAATTCCACCTTATAGATACGGGACAATGTCTCCTTGGTAATGACCTCCTCCACTGTTCCGAATTTTGCAATCTTTCCATCCAGAAAAGCACAGATATAATCGGAATAAAAAGCAGCGTAGTTAATCTCATGGAGTACAAGGATCACCGTCTTCCCCAGTTCATCGCAAAGCTTTCGAACTGTCTTCATCATATTGGTGGCGTGATAGATGTCCAGGTTGTTGGTGGGTTCATCCAGAAGTACGTAATCCGTATCCTGGGCAATGACCATAGCAATGTAGGCTCTCTGTCGTTGTCCGCCGGAAAGCTCGTCAATGAAACGATCCTCAAACGCTTCCAATTCCATATAGGAAATAGCCTTATCAATAATATCATAGTCTTCCTGCGTCAAATGACTGCCGGAATAAGGAAACCGCCCAAAAGAAACAAGTTCTCTGACCGTTAACTTCATCTGTACATTGTTATGCTGTGTCAGGATGGCAAGACGCTTCGCCAGTTCCTTACTCTTCCACTTCGACAGATCCTTATATTCAAATTCAATCAAGCCCTCATCTTTGGCAATCAGACGGGAAATCATCCCCATCACCGTAGACTTGCCTGCACCATTGGGACCAATCAGTGAGATCACTTTGCCCTTAGGAATTTCAAAGCTGACAGAATCAACGACTGCTTTTCCGTCATATTTTTTAATCAGATTTTGTACATTCATTGCTTCACCTCTTTTTCATCAACAAATACAGGAAATAGATGCCGCCGCCCAATGTTATGAACACGCTGACCGGTATTGCATAAGCAAATACATGCTCTACAAGACACTGACCGGCCACTAAAGTCATCATACCAATCAAGGATGCCCCCAGAATCAGGTGACTGTGACGATAGGTTTTCATCAGCTGCCTCCCCAGATTGGCTATGATCAGACCCAGGAAAGAAATCGGTCCAACCATTGCGGTAGCAATAGCAATACAGGCAGATACACCGATAAGAAGCCTCCTGATACATCGGTCATAATCTACCCCCAGATTGATAGCCTGCTCTTTGCCAAGCGTAATGACATCCAACAGTGCCAGATCCTTTCTCAGGACGAAAACCAGCAATGCCAGAAGCAATATACAACTTCCGATGATCTCACCATTGATATTATCAAAGCCGGCAACCAGTGTCAGAAGAAGTGCATCATATTCATTAGGATTCATGACCCTGATCATAGTGGACTGGACAGAACCAAAGAAAGAGCTAAGTACAGTACCGATCAACAGGACATAGAGCACATTATAGTTGGTCTTCTTAAAAAGATAACCGTAGATAAAGGTGGCTACCACAATCATTAACAGCAGATCTACCATAAATGCTGCATTGGCATTGACAGCCAGGAAGCTGGACGCACCAAAAAAGAAATATACTGCAGTATGCAATAAGGTATATAAGGAGTTCATACCTAAGAGGCACGGCGTGACGATCGTATTGTTGATAATGGACTGGAACACTATGGAAGCTGCTCCTATGGCAAAGGCTGCAACCAGCATAGCAAGGAGCTTTGGCGTCCGAATCTTCATAGAAAATTTGAGGAATTTCGGATTGGCGAAGTTGACATCAATCACCATGTAAAGCACCACCGCCAATACCATCAAAACTGCCAGTATCACAAGTTTTCGTACATTGGCTCTGTAAGCTGCATTTTTCATGCTCTGTCACCTCCCTGAGAACCCCCTTTCTCTATGGCCACTGCGCAAGGAGCCTCTGTCACCGCTCCCAGTCGAATGGCCTTTCTGCCATACTTTAAACGCCTGAACAAGATCCCGATGAACAACATGCTGCCGATAATTCCTATAATTAATGCAATGGGCAACTCATAAGGAGCAATCACCAGTCTGGCAATCACGTCACAGACAAGGACAAACAATGCACCCGCCAAAGCAGTATCAACAAGGGTCCCCCTAATCTTATCTCCTTTAAACATAGCTATCATATTAGGAATAATCAACCCTATGTAAGATATGGAACCTACAACCACCACTACACCAGCGGTAATCGCAGCTGCAATGGTCAGCCCCATGAAAAGAACCGCCTTGTAATTCACACCAAGATTTTGAGAAAAATCTTTTCCCATGCCTACGATATTAAAGTGATTGGCAAAAATAAAAGCTAATATTAACAGTGGCACAACAAGATATACAATTTCATATCTGCCGCGCAATACCAATGAAAAATGGCCTGTCTCCCAGGAAGAAAGAGCCTGGGTCATCTCATACCGATATGCAATAAAACTGGTAATACCGCCGATGATGTTGCCAAACATTATACCGATCAAAGGCACCATGATGGTATCCTTAAACCGGATGCGCTGGATGAACCAGACAAATATCCAGGTTCCAAGCAGTGCAAACGTAAAAGAAAAAAGTGCTCTGCTCCATAAAGTAGACTTTGGCATAAATACCAGCGCAATCAAAATGCCAAGCTTTGCTGCGGAAATAGTTGCCCCTGTAGTAGGAGAAACAAACTTATTCATACAGAGCTGCTGCATAATCAAACCGGCTACGCTCATACCGGTTCCTGTACACAAAATTGCCAACAAGCGCGGCAATCTTGAAATAAGGAATAATTCTATCGCTGCTGCATCACCATTAAATAGTTCTGCTGCAGTCACATCAATTACACCTACAAATAACGACAGGAAGGAAAGGATGACGAGAACAATCCCTAATATTACTGTACTAAACCAGCTTTTGCTACATACTTTTTTCAGTATTGTTTTCACTATGTACTCCTTTCTCTGTTGGTTAGTTTTGGCTAACCAATCGGTAAAATTAAATGCCAGATAAAAATCTGACTTTGCGAGTATAACATAGCGATTTCTACTTTTCCACTCCTAAAAAGGAAGAAAAATACTCCGATTAGGAACTCCTTTTTATTCTGAGCACTCCTGCCGGGCAGTGGTTTTTGCGTGAACTTTTCTATATTCACTGGGAGTTTCGCCCATCACCTTTTGAAATGCTGCCGTGAATTTACTTGTGTTATTGTAGCCAAATTCATATGCAATCTCAGCCACGGACCGCTCCGTATGTATCAAAAGCTGTGCTGCAGACTGCATCTTTTGAATGCGCATATAAGTATATATCGGCACACCGTAAACCCCTTTGAAAATATTTTTCAAATGCGTATCTGAAACACTAAATATTTTGGATAATTCTGCAATGGTAACATGCTGTTCCATATTCTCCGCCAGATACGCTGCTATTTGATTGGCCAGTTGTACCTGAGATTTCGGAAGTGCATTTGACATTACCTGTTTTTCCTGTAAATCCAAGCCACTCAATACAAGCAGTAACTCCAAAATCTTCACCTTGAAATACCCGGCCTTAATGCTTTCAGGTACACAATATAGTTCTGAAAATATATGCTCAATGTAGGTTTGAGAACGGATAATGAAGCAATTATTGTCACCGCAAAGCTTTTTAGCCACTTCCAGCGGCTTCACCCTGACATCTTGCAGAAATTCCGAGAAGCAACCAGGAGCCACATCCGTATTAATACTGATTGTGATACCATGATAATGGCTTAGCGGAAATGTATAGGCATTCACATTCTTCGTTCTCATGGCAATCGAAAGATCCCCCGGCATCAGATAAAAGTATTCGCCCTCAAATTCCTGTTCGATACGTCCCTCACAACAATGATGAATCTCTATCAGATTTCCTTCCGTAACACCCCCCATATCAAGCCGATCCATATGCACGGAGTTATATACCAACCGGACACCGGGAAAAACCTCGTATATCGTCAAAACGGCATCTCCGGTATCGTTTGAAAATAAATATTCTTTTTTTTCTATTTTGTTCATTAAATCTGCTGTCCTTTCCAGCCTAATGCTGATCTTGGGTCCGTTGGTTTATTTTCTCCACAAATTCTGCGCTCTTGACAGTCATCTCCACCCACGCCGGCCAAAATCCACTCTTGATAGCATTGCGAACCGACTTAACATTGCACCATGCCGCACAATAAAAAGGTACCCTACCCCTGTCCAATATCTCCAACGCAAGTCTTGAAGTTAAGGCGCATGCCACTCCTTGTCTGCGATATGCCGGAAGTACGTCAATGCCTATCTGCCACATAGCTTCACAATCTGCAGAACATCCCGCCAGACCGATTAATTCACCATGGTCATAGGCACCTACCCCAAGCACATCTTTTTCTTTTCTATCCTTGCACAATGCATTGCTCCACTGGGGAAGATACAATTTCTTAAAATCTTCTGCAGTCAGGACACGCATTTCATAACTACAGGGAAGCTCTTTCAACTGCTCCACATCAGGTAAAAAATATTCTGCCATAAAACAAATACGCAGCCCTTTTTCCTGTAAAGCATCATTCAGCACATGCATATTAGGTGTCTCAAAGCAATGAGCCACATCATAATTATTGATATATTGCCGCACCACGTTCTCCAAAGCCTGATCTACTGATGCCACAATATTATTCCCATAAGACACAAGATTGCAGGAAAATGGCAGTTCCAAATATACTCTCGCATCCTTATTCTTTTTAGAATATGCAATCACATTCTCTTCTATCAAAAAATCATCAATCCGACAATTTAAATCAATTGCAGACTGCCTCATTGCAATCTGTAAAATTTCCTGATTTGTCATGGTAAATTCTCCTAATCAAACTGTACCTTCCAATTCATTTTCTTTCCAGCCATTCCACATAAGCCAACTCTGCTGCTGTCTCCCCACTGCGATATTCTCTTGTTCCTTCTTCCGCAAAAGCAAGTCCTATCCGTTCCATCACTCTGGCGGATGCAGGGTTCCTTTTGTCACAATGAGCCACCAGACATTTTGGCTTCAATGTTTCAACAGCAAATTGTTTCACAGCCAATGCTGCTTCGACAGCAAAGCCCTGTCCTCTGTAATCTTTATGAAGCACCCAGCCAAACTCCACTTCCGCACCATCATCTTCTTTATATGCTGACATAGTTCCGATTAATTTTCCATCCAATTCCATAGCAAATTCATAATAATCCGGATTCTCTTTTTCCCATTCGCTGACTGCCGCCTGCAGAAATTCCTCAGCTTCTGCCAGAGATTCGTGGGGAAGAAACAGCATATACCGAATGGTGTCTTTATCTCCGCTATATTCAAAAAGCGATTGTAAGTCATTCATGCATAAAGGTCTCAACCGCAATCTTTCTGTTTCAAGTTCTATATACATTTTCTTTTCCTTCTTCATTGCTTTCATATATTTCACTGTCTGAGATACCTCTTTACCTCCTCGATACGATCCGTTCTCTGATCATGCCCGGAGGATACACATTCCTGCCCCACTCTCGCCGTAGAAAGGATAAATCCAATCAGAGAACAAATCAAAACTGCTCCGAGCAGCTGTTCCCTGACATCTCCCCAATTGACGGCCACACCCATAATCATAAGAGCTTGTCCCTTGTCGATATAAGGAAAGATACTACACAGAAGAATCTCTATGGCAAGAATTACCAGCAGCGCAAGAGCCATATAAATCAGCGCATACTGCATATAGGCAACAATGCCGCCAGCCTCGGTCTGCTTCCTGCTTTTCTTCCCGGCATTCTGTTTTACTGCATCTTCTTTTCTCGTATTTTCAGTAGCTGCTTCATCCGCACATCTTTTCTCAAGTCGATTCCCCAGCACTAATATCCATACTCTCCTTACCCCAAAGGAAAGATAAGCGATAACAACGACCAGCAGACCAATCTCCCATCCTGCAGTTACGAACGTTGGATTGATTTTATTTTCCACATACAGGTAAAACAGTACCACGCAGAAGCTTCCGATGAACAGCAGATCACAAGCTACCAGCATGGGAAGCTGTTTCCAGTCACCGCCGCTCATCAGGGAACCTTCTCTTCGCTCTGCCATGATTACGCTGACGATTCCGGCAGCCAGCATACTTACAATGATCAGTAATGTTACACCCTCACTCATGATTGTCCTCCATCATAATCCTGTCCGAAAGATTTTCCCTGAGATAGCTTTCGGTTCTGTTCCGCAGCAAAAGCACATGTCCCTTAGCTTTGACTTCCTCAAGCTGTGCCTTCAGGCTCTTTCTGTCCTCTTTCTCTTCTACCTCTTCTACCCAGAGATGATCTGTTTTGCCCAGATAATATTCCATTTCCAGATATTCATACTGAGAGATGGGAAGTACCTTCAACAAACCACATTTTAACAGTAGAGAAATTAACGGCATATAGGGAGCTACTTCCTCTTCTTTCTCGTACCGCCAGATCAGATTATAGCCCATCTGCGCCGTGCAAGGGGAAAGGGTAAATCCCGCCACAAACTGCTGAATCATATGTATGATACCGTTCACGTACTGATAGCAGCCTTCGGTAAATTCTTCCCTGCTCATGGTTAAAAACTGGCCTGTCCGTATCTGCATGACAAACTGACTTTGCAGTGCAGTGAATACCATCGGGAACAATTCGCTGGAATCATCGTAATGAATCTTGCCGGATGGTGTCTCTGGGATGGCGTATGCTCTCTTAGTGCCAAGCCAGCCTAAAAGCACTGTGGAAAAGTCGTTCAGCAGCGCAAGAATCAGACAGCAGATTGCGCTTCCTGCATATTCCGGGTCTCCAAATCGCTCAAAAGCAAATACAAGAATCTCCGGAAGCTCTAACACATTCTGTTTTTCGGCTGCAAGCTCCTGATACCTGACGTAACTCTCCGCATCAGGCAGAGAAGACGTCACCTGACTGAAATTCTCCACTACTGCTTCTTTCAGCTGTTGATAGCAGACCATCAATTCCTTCATATCGGAATTGTACATATCTGCACCAATCATCTGACCAAACCGGTCAATCACTCCGGCAACACCTTTCTTTTCCTCTGTAAAAGTAGCTGCTGCAATGGTATCCCAGTCAGCAATTGTAATTTCTTTCATTTCCTGATAAATGCTGAGCTGTTCCAGTCCGCTGTCCAAAAGCGTGGAATCCATGCTGTAGAGTGCCATATCGATACTTGTCTCTGTCCCCTGGATGACGGTGCTTACCGCACTGTTATTCTTATTGGCAACACGGAAATATTCCTGTCTGAAGTTCTGCAGCGCTTCTGCAGCATTTTCAGCACCATCCTCGTTTGCTTTACCGGACTGCATATTGTTAATGCGCTCTGCAATTTTTTCCCACTGCACAGCTGACCGGATGTTTGCATAGCTGCCAGTTGATTCGATATCGTTTGATTCGATGTCTCCTGTTTCCTCGCCGCTTGGAGCTTGCGCACTCTCTTTGGATTGAGCATTCTCAGCCGTACCGTCTTCTCCTGTCGCGCCCTCTGTTGCTCCCACAGCATCCAACACTTCCTGATACAGATCATCTCTGACCAGCTTGACCTCCAATGCCTTCGCTGATGCCTGCTGTCTTGCTTCCACTGCTGCAGCATATTCAGGATTAGCTGTTGTTTCATAGCCCCTGACTACGGTACCGTCAGGCATCGTGGTAGTGGTGGATGACTTATTGGTAGACGGGATATTTATCTCAGCCTCTGCTTCTTCTGTCAGCTGGCTGATATATCGATCCAGCGCCTGCAGAGTGTTGATCGACTTTAAATATTCATTGCTGATATCCGCCGCCAACGTATCTACTTCCAGATTCTGTGAAGCCACTTCATCCTTCAATGCCCGGAAGGTGTCCACGTAGCTTTCGTATGCTCTCTTGTAATCCACCTGCGGCGAATTGGCAAGCGTTACCAGACCTGTATAGGAAAAAGCAACGGAAATCAGCGTACAGATAATCAGCGCCCACCTCTTCCTGCGATTCTTTCTTCCGGGCTGAAATGCCGAAATCGCCGTCAAATACAGTACACCCTGAATCGTCAATGCTATAAATAAAGGTGCAAGATCAAATATATTGCCAAAGTACATAGCCACACCTGCATAGGTAGTGAAAAAAGATACTATCTGCAAAAGCAGTGCAAAGAAATGAAAAAACTTCTCTTCCTCGTACCTGCGTACTGCAGATGTCTCCATATTGGCGCAGCTTTTCACACAGTTCTGATAAATTTTCAGATTTTCTTTCACTGTCATTCGCCTGCGATGTCTGTTCCGCTTTTCCTTTATGTATAACTGTAATCTGTTCATGTCTTCCTCCCCTGACAGTATCATACCGTGTTTCGCTTACTCCCACAATCGTTTTATTCAGTTTACCATATTATTAAAATGAATGAAACTAAGGAAAACTATGAAATTGTTAAAGATTTTATTAAGATTCATCCCTCATTTTCATAACTATGAAAGTTCCAACAGCTTGAGCAGTTCCGAATGCGGCTGCTTTACGTCTGTTTGAAATACATTTATAAAATGTTCATCTCCACTCCTGTTCATAAATGCAGGAAACAAAAAACCACATTCCGGTTTTCCCGGTTCATAACTTCCTGTCAAAGGGCAGATAGCACAGATTATGTATTCAAATACTTCTTCTGACTCCCATAAACGTTCATGATCTGCTGCCTTTACCGGCACATCATAACGATCGTGGAATACAAACACGGCATAGTCGTGGTCAGATACATAACAGTCTCCTACCAGTTCATAAAAAGTTTCCATTAAAGCATCATTCTTCAGCCCACAGCTTCTCATCGCCATTAATAGCTGTCAGATACCTCCCGGCTTCATGGCCTTTTTGGAAAACTGATACCCTTTCAGGTTCTGATTGGTTTCAGAAAAAGGAATTGCCTTTGCAATTGCCAGATTCTTAGTCTTTTCTGATGCAGAAAGCTATTTCTTCATGCTTTCCTTAATACTGAACACCAGACATCCTAAAAGCGAACAAGATTACAGCTTCTCACTGAATATACTCTTATAGCCCTCACCATAAATCTCACTGGCACTGGTGACGATCATAAAGGCCTGCGGATCCTCTTCTCTTACGATAGCCTCTGCCTTCGGGGCTAACTGCTTACGGATTGCGCAGAATATCACGTTCTTTTCCCTGCCGCTGTAAGCACCCACTCCCTGGATGTGGGTCACACCAATCTCCAGCTCTTCCAGAAGCCTTGCGGTAATTGCCGCTGAAGAATCACTAATGATATAAATCAATTTTGCACCATCTCTTCCGTACAATACCGCATCCAGAATCACAGAGCTTAAGAATACCGTAAGCCCTGCATAAATCGCCCTGTCTATGTTTTGAAAAACAAATGCAGAAGCCGTTACGATGATGGCATCCATCACCAGGAATAATGCCCCGGTTTTCAGATGTGGAAAATGAAGCCTCAGAACTTTTACAATAATATCAGTTCCACCGGTTGTAGACCCTGACTTAAATATCATTCCCATGGACACCGCCATCAGAGTACTTCCTGCCAGAACTGCCACCAACGGATCCTGAGTCAGAGCTCCGATCGGTGCAAGCAGATTAGTAACTGCAGAAATCAAAGACGTACAATAAAGTGTTGACAGAATGAATTTCACTCCAAACTTCCAGATTCCCAGTGCCATAATAGGAATATTGATCAGCCATATCAGAGTACCCGTTTCAACCCTTATAATACGATTTAAAATGATAGCAATACCTGTCACGCCACCGGGAGCCAGAGAATTAGGATCCAGGAACAAGCTTACTCCGGCAGCATAAAATACACAGGCAATGGTGATTACAACATAATCCAATACCCATTTATTCCAGGATTTCTTTTTGGAATGCTGTACTTTTCTTTCCTTCCCGGATTTTTCAGTCATGTTCCCTATCCCTCTTTCTTTTCCCATATCATTCCTTAGATATTGGTACGAACTACCTTAGGCAGATATCCTTCCTTTTCCAATGCATTAATAATCTGCTGTTTGTGCTCCGTTCCAAAAGCTTCCAACGTAATACGCAGTTCCACCGCTGCATTACGGTTGGTAGATACAAACTGGTTGTGCTCCAGTTTGATGACATTTCCGCTCTGAGCTGCGATCACACCGGCAACTCTGCACAGTTCTCCCGGCTTATCCGGTAAAAGAACAGATACGGTAAAGATTCTGTCACGGAAGATAAGCCCCTGCTGTACCACAGAAGACATGGTGATGATATCCATGTTGCCGCCGCTTAATATGGATACGATTCTCTTGTTTTTTACATCCAGATGTTTCAAAGCTGCAACTGTCAAAAGACCGGAATTCTCCACTACCATCTTATGATTCTCAACCATATCCAGGAAAGCCACTACCAGTTCTTCATCTTCCACAGTGATGATTTCATCAATATTCTGCTGAATATAAGGGAACAGTTTGCTTCCGGGTGTCTTTACAGCGGTGCCGTCCGCAATCGTGCTTACCTTTGGCAAAGTGGTAACCTTACCATTCTTTAAGGATTCCTGCATACAGTTTGCACCGGCCGGTTCTACACCAATAACCTTAATCTTCGGATTCAGCAGCTTGGCCAGAGTAGATACGCCTGTTGCCAGTCCGCCGCCTCCGATAGGCACCAGAATATAATCCACAAGAGGCAGCTCCTTGAAAATCTCCATAGCAATGGTACCCTGTCCGGTTGCAACGGTCAGGTCATCAAAAGGATGGATAAAAGTATATCCGTGCTCTTCTGCCAGTTCATAAGCTTTGGCACAAGCTTCATCATAGACATCTCCGTGAAGCACTACCTCTGCACCATAGCTCTTGGTACGGTTGACCTTCATTAATGGTGTGGTAGTTGGCATAACGATCGTTGCTTTTGCACCGTAGCATTTGGCAGCATATGCAACACCCTGGGCATGGTTGCCGGCAGATGCGGTAATCAGTCCCTTTGCACGCTCTTCCTCCGTCAACGTGCTCATTTTGTAATACGCACCCCTCAATTTGTATGCACCGGTAAACTGCATGTTTTCCGGTTTCAAATAGATGCGGTTGCCTGTCTGGGCACTTAAGAAATCACTGTATACAAGCTTAGTCTCCAGGGTTACTTTCTTTACCACATCGCATGCTTCTTCAAATTTTTCCAAAGTCAACATTTTTTCTTCCATAGTATGTACATCCTCATTCTTTTTTATTCTGTTTTTACGTCAAACAGTGCATTTACAAATTCATCAGAATTAAATTTCTGTAAATCTTCAATAGTCTCGCCAACACCGATATATTTCACCGGTACTTTTAACTCCGACTGAATAGCTACAGCAATACCGCCTTTAGCTGTGCCGTCCATTTTGGTCAGAATGATACCTGTAAGCTGGGCTACCTCGCCGAATTCCCTTGCCTGAACCAGGGCATTCTGTCCGGTAGTACCGTCCAGAACGATGAGATTTTCTCTGTGAGCATTAGGAAACTCTCTGTCAATGATGCGGTTCATTTTCCGAAGTTCTTCCATTAAGTTCTTCTTATTATGGAGTCTTCCAGCAGTATCAATGAGGAGCACATCTGTATGGCGTGCTTTGGCAGCGTTTACGGCATCATAAACCACACTTGCAGGGTCAGCGCCTTCCTTGCCGCCGATCATATCCACATCTGCCCGTCTGGCCCATTCAGCCAACTGTTCTCCCGCCGCGGCACGAAAGGTATCCGCTGCGGCAATCAGGACCTTGCGGCCATTGTCTTTTAATTTACCGGCAAGTTTTCCTACAGAAGTAGTCTTACCCACACCGTTAACACCAATGACCATGACAACCGACTGCTCTTTCTCAAAATCATAGGCAGTCTCATCTACTCTCATCTGCTCTTTGATGCTCTCAATTAAAAGCTGTTTACACTGACCCGGTTCCTTTAAGTACTGCTCTTTCACCTGTTTCCTCAGGCGCTCCACGATCGCCGTGGTGGCATTCACACCAATATCTCCCATAATCAGAATTTCTTCCAACTCCTCGTAAAAATCATCGTCAATGGCAGAAAAGCCACTGAATACGGAGTCGATTCCCTTTACGATATTTTCTCTTGTCTTAGTCAGACCTTCTTTTAATCTGGCAAAAAAGCCTTTCTTTTCATCACTCATGCATCCAGCTCCTTATCAATCAAATTTACGCTTACCAGCGCAGATACGCCTTTTTCCTGCATGGTAATACCATACAGACGATCCACCTGCTCCATGGTTCCTCTTCGGTGCGTAATCACAATGAACTGTGTGTACTTCGTCAGCTTATGCAGGTACTTGGCAAATCGTCCTACATTGGACTCGTCCAGCGCCGCCTCTATCTCGTCCAGCAGACAGAACGGAGAGGGCTTCAGATTTTGTATGGCAAAAAGCAGCGCAATCGCCGCCAGCGCCTTCTCACCACCGGACAACTGCATCATATTCTGCAGCTTCTTTCCGGGGGGCTGTGCGATGATACAGATACCGGCCTCCAGAATATCTTCATCCTCCATCAGTTCCAGCGTACCCTTACCGCCGCCGAACAATTCCTTGAATACCTTGTCGAACTCCTTGCTTATTTCCGCAAACTTCTCGGTAAACTGCTTTCTCATGGCAGAATCCAGTTCCTGGATAATGCCTTCCAGCGTCTTCTCCGCCTCTACCAGGTCATCATGCTGGGTCTTTAAGAATGTATAACGCTCCATCAGGTTCTTGTAATCCTCAATGGCGTTGACATTAACATCTCCCAGCTTCTTGATCTGATCTTTCAGAGAGGCGATATCCTTCTTCATAGCTGCCAGATCCGTCATATCTTCATCACGGATATTCGCCGCATCGCTTAAAGTAATTTCATATTCATCCCACATATAGTTGATCTGGGTTTCGATTGCCTCATCCAGCTTTTCCTTCTGTGCATTCAGACGATAAACCTCTTTGTCCAAAGCATTCTGACGTCCCGCCAGTTCTTCTCTTGCCCGGAAAAAGTTCTTCTGTTTATTATTCAGTTCTTCCCTGTGAGCGATATCTTCCCGCAGCTTTTGCTCCGCAGTAGTCTTTTCCTCTTCGGAAGAAAGGATGGTACGTTCAATAGATTCAATCTGATTCTGCTTTTCCTTAACCTGCTCTGCATTTTCCAATAATGCCTGTTCAATTTCAACAAGCTCTCCGGACAACTGCTCCATTTCTCCCTGAATACGATCCAGATTGGCCTGGTGGAAGCCCTGTGTCTGCAGCATCTTTTCCACTTCCAAGTCTCGTTTGCTTACCTGCATGGAAGCTTCGTTTTCCTGAATACGCTTCTCCTCCAGTTCTTTCTGACTTTCTTTGATCATCTTCTGGGCATCTTGCTCAGCAGCTTCACTCTGTGCCAGGTCTTCTACAATCTGCTCTTTTCCTTCGGTAATCTCCCGAATCTGAGCTTCTATTTCTATCTGCTCGAACTTCAGTGCCTGGAAGCCCTCTTCGTCTTCAGCCATTCGTTCCCTTGCCTGGGTCACGTTCAGCCTTGCTGTGTTCTGTTCTATAGATTTACGCTGAATCTGTGTCTTTAATGACTCCAACTCCATACGCATCTTGTTTCTGGCGGATTTGGTCTCTTCAATCTCCTGATTGATTGCTGTAACCTTGTCAGACAAAGCAGCAATCTGCTTATCCATCTCTTCGATTTCGCGACGTCTTCCTAAGAGATTACTGCTGTTTTTAAAGGCACCGCCACTGATGGCACCGCCCGGTACCAGCAGTTCTCCTTCCAGCGTTACCATTCGCAAGCTATAGTCGAATTTGCGGGCAATGAGTACTGCATGATCCATATTGTCAATGACAAGAATGCGTCCCAACAGGGATTTTGCTACATTCCTGTATTTCTCATCAATATGTACCAGACTATCAGCCAACCCGATAACCCCCGGCTCCTTCAAAGCTCTGTCATTACGAAAGTCCTGAGCGCGGCTCAAACTGGTAAGAGGCAGGAAAGTCGCTCTTCCAAGTCGGTTCACCTTCAGGTACTGAATCATCTTCTTGGCTGTATCTTCATTATCGGTAACAATATTCTGAATACTGCCGCCCAGTGCAGTCTCAATAGCAGTCTCGTATTTCTTGTCGGTCTTGATGATATCCGCTACCACACCGATGATACCTTTTTCACGGTCCTTCTGTTCCATGACCTTCTTGATACTGCCGCCATAACCTTCATAGCGCTCTGTCATATTCACCAGTGCATCCCGCCGTGACTGCTCCTGATGGTATCTGTTCTGGGTATCTCTTAACTCGTTATCTTTCTTTACCAGCTCTTCCCGGAAAACAAGCAGCTTCCGGTCTGTCTCTTTTTCCTGAACAGATAACTGCTTCAGTTCTTCTGTGACAGTTTCAAAAGCCTCCTCCATCCGGCGGATGCTTTCTTCTCTTGCAACCTCATCAGATTTAGCACGAAGTAATCTGGAATTCAATTCTGCCCTGCGGATACCTGCCTGCTCCATCATGGTATCGTATCGTCCGATTTTGGACTTAATGGTAGCCCTGCGGTTCAGTTCTTCAATGATAGCGTTCTTATTCTGTTCAATCAGGCTGTTCAGTTCTTCTATCCGGCTCTGAATGATATCATGCGCTTTTCTCACCTCGTCACGAGCCTTCTCCAGTTCCAGTACCTTTTCATCGATTTGACTCTTCTGGGACAAAATACCAGCTCTGTCTTTTTCCTTAGAAGCCAGCTCCTGTGTTACCGTATCACGGCGTCCCGTAAGGTGAGCCTCACTGCCTCTGGCAGAATTGATCTGTTCTTTTAAGACATTGATCTGACCTTCCAACTTGCCTTTCATCAGGCTGTTCATGCTGGCATTGTTTCTTGCTTCCTCAATGGTCTTGTCCAGTTCTTCGATTTCGGTCTGAACCTGCTCGTACTCTGTTTTGATACCGTCATATTTGGCTGTGGTATCAGCCAGTTCGCGGCTGGCCAGTTCATACTTTTCTTCTACGGCGCTCAGCTGTTCTCTCAGACGATTGTTCTCTAAAAGGAACACATTCACATCCAAATTCTTCAGTGCTTCCTTTTTCTTCAAATAAATCTTAGCTGTTTCTGCCTGGCGCTCCAAAGGTGCAACCTGCTTTTCCAGCTCCGTCAGAATGTCGTTTACACGTACCAGATTCTGCTTTTCATTTTCCAGCTTGGTCTGGGCAGCTGCTTTTCTGCGCTTGAATTTTACGATACCCGCCGCTTCATCGAAAAGCTCACGCCTCTCTTCCGGCTTACCGCTTAAAATCTTATCAATCTGTCCCTGTCCGATAATGGAATAGCCCTCTTTACCGATACCGGTATCATAGAAAAGCTCATTCACATCCTTCAAACGGCAGGCACTTCCGTTGATCAGATATTCACTTTCTCCGGAACGGTAAAGTCGTCTTGCCACAGTCACTTCATCAAAATCAATGGCAAGCTGGTGGTCGCTGTTATCCAGCGTAATTGCCACATAAGCATAACTAAGTGGCTTACGAGTCTCTGTTCCCGAGAAAATGACATCTTGCATGCTGGAGCCTCTCAGCTGCTTGATACGCTGCTCACCAAGCACCCAGCGGACAGCGTCGGCAACATTACTTTTGCCGCTCCCGTTGGGGCCTACGATGCCCGTGATGCCGTTATGAAACTGAAATACGATTTTGTTGGCAAAGGATTTAAAGCCCTGTACTTCAATACTCTTAAGATACATATATCCTCCTAACGCTTACCGCGCTTTCTAAGCGTCAGCAGCGCCTCATATGCCGCCTTCTGTTCGGCAGCCTTCTTGGTCCGGCCTTCACCGGTTCCAATCTTTTCCGCACCCACATAGACTTCCACCATGAAAGTCTTATCATGCTCCGGTCCATATTCCCCTGCCGGCTCATAATGAATTTCCTGCTTCAAGGTTCCCTGAACCAGTTCCTGCAGGTTCGTCTTACTGTCATAAAAAAGCTGTTTATCTTCCAAATCGGAAAGGATGAAGCGGTTGATAAATGCTTTGGCACATTCTATGCCGCCATCTAGGAAAATCGCACCGATCACTGCTTCCATAACATCCGATGTAATGGACTCTCTTTTGCGGCCACCGGTACTTTCTTCTCCTTTACCAAGCAAAATAAACTTTCCCAGTTCCAGATCCCTGGCACAGAATGCCAACGACGGCTCACACACCATGGAAGCTCTCAGCTTAGTCAGTTCTCCTTCCGGCATCTGCGGGTGAGTCTTAAACAGGAACTCACTGGACACCATCTCCAGCACAGCATCCCCAAGAAATTCCAGTCTTTCATAATGCTTCTGCTTATTAATTCTCTGTTCATTGGTAAAGGAGCTATGGGTCAGTGCCTGCTTTAACAATGCAATATTCTGAAAACGGTATCCGATCCGTTCCTCTAATAATTGTAAGGTATATCCTTCTAACATGTCTCTACACTTTCTAAAAAAAGTATTCCAGAATCCACAGATTCCGGAATACTCTGATAATCAGGATTTAGTTGATAGCACTGTTGATCATTTCTACTGCTTCTTCTACAGTTGTAATATTCTCTGCTTCTTCAGCCGGAACCTCTATATCAAATTCTTCCTCGATTCCCATGATAATCTGGAATACATCCAGAGAGTCAGCGCCAAGGTCATCCATAAAAGTTGAATCCATTGCGATCTCATCAGGATCTACATTAAGCACATCTGCAATAATCTGTTTTAATTTTTCAAATACCATACTTGTTCCTTCTTTCCTAGCTTTCTAAGCAAATTTTTTCTTTGATTTTTTCATTTATCTTCTGCTCCTTAAATGCTATGCATTGTAGGATAGAATTCTTGATTTCCACAGCCTTGCTGCTTCCGTGGGTCTTAACCACCAGACCATTCAGTCCAAGCAAAGGAGCTCCGCCATACTCTTCCAGCGAAAATGTCTTCATTGTCTGCTTCAGGGCCGGTTTGATCAGCAATGCGCCGATTTTACTGCGAAGACTTGTCATCAGTCCTGCTTTCACCTGCTTTAACAAAGTAGCTGCTACACCTTCATACAGCTTCAGTACAATATTACCGGCAAAAGCTTCGCACACGATAACGTCCGCATATCCGGAAGGTATGTCTCTCGCTTCGATACTGCCGATAAAATTGATGTCTTTGCACTCCTTCAGAAGGGGGAATGTCTCTTTGACAAGGGCATTACCTTTCTCTTCCTCCGCACCGACATTCACGATAGCTACCCTGGGATTCCTGACACCGACTACATTTTCCATGTAAATACTGCCCATCTTGGCAAATTGTACCAGATGAGAGGGTCTTGCGTCAACATTTGCGCCGCAATCGATCAAAATACTTGCACCTTTCTCTGTAGGAATCAATGGAGCCAGAGGTGGTCTCTCCACACCTTTGATCCTGCCTACGATGACCTGACCGCCTACCAGAACCGCGCCTGAACTTCCTGCCGATACGAATGCATCGCAGGTTCCTTCTTTTACAAGCTTCATGCCTTTTACAATAGAAGAGTCTTTCTTCTTGCGGATAGCCATAACAGGAGGCTCCGCCGTCTCAATCACTTCCTGTGCATGTACGATCTCAAGCTGTGATGCATCATAAGTATATTTCTGCAGTTCTTCCTTGATAACGGCTTCCTGTCCTAACAGATACACTTTCACACGCTTATCCTGATTGATTGCTTCCACCGCTCCTTTAATGGTTTCTACAGGTGCATTATCTCCACCCATGGCGTCCACAGCCACATTTACCATCTCTTCCATTCTCTTCCTCCATAAAGCTGCCCAATGGGGGCGCTTCCTTCTCTTGGTAAATAATCTCTCTTAACTATACTAGACACTGTAGCAAAAATCAAGGACTTTTTTATGATATAGAAAATTCCGTCGGAATTTCGGTTACAGTTCACACAACCCGTGTTAAGTACGTTTCAGTAAATCTGGTTTTCCTACCAGAATCTTATTCTCAGATTCTTCCTCCATGGTTGGGTGAAAAGCATACTGTCTCAAAAAAAATCAAGGGTTCGGAATTCCGAAAACCCTTGATTTTCCTGCGTCTTTATTCATTAATCAACGCTTACAACTTGTTTCTTGTTGTAAGAACCACAAGCCTTACAAACTCTGTGAGGCATCATCAGTGCGCCACATTTGCTGCACTTTACCAATGTAGGAGCGCTCATCTTCCAGTTTGCTCTTCTCTTATCTCTTCTACCTTTGGAAGATTTATTCTTAGGACAAATAGACATCGTTACACCTCCTTATTCGCGTTGAAGATATCTTGTATTGCTGCCATACGAGGATCAGGTACGAATGTATCACATCCGCATTCTCCATCGTTGAGATTCTTCCCACACACCAAGCATACACCTTTACAATCGGGGCGGCACAGAATCTTCATTGGCCAGTTAAGTAAAATTTCGTCGTACACAAAAGTCTCTACATTCAACTGATAACCTTCCATATAGTTAAAGTCATCCTCTGAATCCTCGGATACTTCTACATCCGGAGAAGTCACTGTCCTGTCAAACTGTAACGTAAGAGACGTAGGTACTTCCGTGAGGCATCGGTCGCATTTCGTCCTGAATGTCAATTCCACTTTGCCTTCTATCTTCGCCTTATTAGTACCGGCGTTGGTAAAAGTAAACTCCACGGGGCTCTTCTCTGTAATCAGGAAACGTCCCAATCTGCTTGTGAAGCTTGTCATCTCCAAAGGAACACTTAAATGTGTCTTCTTGCCTTCAGATGTTAAAACATCAGATAAATTCACTAACATAGCATTCTCCTGTGTAAGTTCATTCACACACTGATTTATTATACATAGTCGTGATGGGTTTGTCAACTAAAATTTTTATATTTTCACCTATTTTTCGTTACAATTCAGCCATAGCCCATATAACGGGCGAATCATGCTTACATGAATGAGCACGTTGTACGGGCTATGAGCAGAGCGCCTGCTAATGAGCAAAGATAGCTGCGAAGCAGCGGAAAGCGCCGCAGGCTGCAGCTAAAAGCATCTTCGATGCTTTGCGAATGGCGCGGGCTGAACGTCACTATGACAGTTGAATTGTAACCCGGGGCAGTTACGATTCCGTTCATGAAAGCGCCCGATACCAATAATATCCGACAACAGCCAATGCAGCTACTATTGTCAGCAGCACAATCGCCATAGACTCTCTTCGTCCGATTTTTAACTTAGTATTCCCTGTGTATGTCAGTTCCATCCGATTGGTAACAGGCAGCAGCGCATTGAAGAAAATCACTAGGATCAGCGCCTGAATCGGGAACAGTGCCAGATTCTTTACTACTCTTGGCAATGTAAAAATAGCGTACGACTGCTCTGAATATATCTTATAGTAATAATACATGCAGATCGGATTCAAAATCAGGTTACAGATTGCAGTTACAAAGAAACGGGCCAGTACAACCCGCATCGTCGTTATCTTCGCTCGATAGAAAAACAACGCAAAAATCACACCACCTGCCATCTCTACAAGCGTAAACGGAAAAAAGTAGGTGCCTGACGGGAACAATATCGACCCCACCGTATCGCTGATAGCAGATGTAATTGCCGCCACTACCGGTCCGTAAATAGCGGATCCAAGGGCATTGATAACGAACCCAAAAGTAATGGTTAAATTAGGGCCAATAGGGATTTTCAGGGATTTGATGGCGATGCGCAGCGCCGTCAAAAGGGCGGCCAGCACTAATACCCTGGTAGATTTCAGCTCATTGGCAGACAACCGCCAATATTCTGCTGAAAAAGGAGTTGCAAAAAGCTTACAGTTCTTCTCATTCATATTATGTACCTCCAGCGGGATGCGGGAAGATAACCGCGGCTAAGCCTTCGTCCGCCCATCAACTCCCCGTTTACGGCGGCACTTAACGCTATCTTCCCTACTCTGTTTGACTTACTTACTATAACTCAGATACGGCAGAATGTCCAGCTTTTTTTCATCTACTCATCCAGATTATTGTTACTTTTCATAACAGTTCAGCCCACGCCATTCTCCAAGCCGCGCCTGCAGCGCTTTATACACCTGCCACCGCTTCCTTCATGCTCTTCACATACTCTCGCAGCACAGGGGCAGCGTTCTCCCCCTCTTTTGCGATCAGCTTCACAATAGCACTTCCCACGATAGCACCGTCTGACACTGCCGCCATCGCTGCAGCCTGCTCGGGCGTACTGATACCAAATCCCACTGCACTTTGCACATCAGTCACTTTGCGGATGCTTTCCACCATGGAGCCGATATCTGTCTTAATCTCATTTCTGACTCCTGTAACGCCCATAGAAGAGACTACGTAAATAAATCCTTCCGCCTGGGAAGCAATCTTCTGAATCCTGCTTTCCGATGTCGGTGCGATCATGGAAATCAGGCTGACATTATGGGCTGCAGCAGGCACTGCCACTTCATCCTTTTCTTCAAACGGCAGATCCGGAATAATGATACCGTCCACGCCCAGTTCTTCACACTTTGCAAAAAATCTGTCATACCCGTAATGGAACACCGGATTTAAATAAGTCATGAACACCAGAGGAACCTGTGATTTTTCACGGACTCTTCTTGCAATGTCAAAGACACCGTCTGTCGTCATGCCGCCTCTTAACGCCCTAATATTAGCTTCCTGTATGACCACACCCTCTGCGGTGGGATCTGAAAATGGAATGCCGATTTCGATTAAATCCGCTCCTGCCTCCGCCATTTCTAAAATGTAGGAAACGGTACAGTCTGCGGAAGGATCCCCGGCTGTGATAAATGCGATAAATGCTTTATGGTTAGGATTGTCAAATACTTTGCTTAATTTATTATTCATGAATATCTACTCCTCTGTATCTTGCAATGGCTGCTACGTCTTTGTCTCCGCGTCCGGACAGGCATATGATGATGCTCTGTTCAGGACTGTAATTGGCTGCGATCTTGCGCACATGGGCTACAGCATGGGCACTTTCAATAGCACAGATGATTCCTTCCGTTCTGGCCAGATACTCGAATGCACTGACTGCCTCATCATCCGTTACCGGTACATACTGCGCTCTTCCGATATCGTGAAGGTGTGCATGCTCCGGTCCGATGCCCGGATAATCCAATCCTGCAGATATAGAATAAACAGGAGCGATCTGTCCGTTTTCATCCTGGCAGAAATAGGACTTCATACCGTGGAATACACCCAGTGAGCCCTTTGCTATGGTTGCAGCATGGAATGCAGTATCCACACCTTTTCCTGCCGCCTCACAGCCGATCAGCTCTACCTCCTTGTCTTCTATAAAATTGTAGAACATTCCCATGGCATTGCTGCCGCCGCCCACACAGGCGATGACTGCTGCCGGAAGCTTTCCTTCTGCCTCCAGAATCTGTTCCTTCGCTTCCTTACTGATGACACTCTGAAAATCTCTGACTATCATCGGGAAAGGATGCGGTCCCATAACTGAGCCCAGCACATAATGAGTATCTGACACACGGTTGGTCCACTCCCGCATCGTCTCGTTTACCGCATCTTTCAGCGTCATGGTACCTGTTGTTACAGGATGCACTTTCGCCCCCAGAAGTTCCATACGATATACGTTTAAAGCCTGACGGTCTGTATCTTCCTTCCCCATGAAAATTTCGCATTCCAGCCCCAGCAAAGCAGCTGCCGTAGCTGTCGCTACACCGTGCTGACCTGCGCCTGTCTCAGCGATAACTCTGGTCTTGCCCATCTTCTTCGCCATCAGCACCTGTCCCAGTACATTATTGATTTTATGGGAACCGGTATGGTTCAGATCTTCTCTCTTAATATAAATCTTGGCACCGCCAAGGTCTTTCGTCATTTTCTCTGCATAATACAACAGAGACGGTCTGCCTGCATACTCGTTAAGCAACTTCTGGAGCTCTCTGTTAAATTCCGGATCCTTCTTATAAAATTCGTAGCACTCCTCCAGTTTGATCAGTTCATTCATCAATGTTTCGGAGATATATTGACCTCCGTGTATTCCGTATCTGCCTTTGCTCATACTTCTTTCCTTCCTATTTTATACTTCACACGCTGACATCCTAATTTGATATTTCAGCATACCTTGTGTTTTTCTCCTACACGCCTATATTCCTTACCGCTTCCACCAGGGCTTTCATTTTCACCGGATCTTTTACTCCATCTGTCTCCGCCCCGGAACTTACATCGATGCAATATGGATGTACATTCCGGATGGCCTCGTGAATATTTCCCGGATGTATTCCGCCTGCCAGAAATATACTCTTTTCAAAAGCTATTTCTGACTCTCCGACTGCATCTTCCATCAGGCTCCACCGGAAAGTTTCCCCAGCACTTTGGCCATGAGTTCCAGCAGGCTCTCATCATACACGCCCATAATCTGCAGATTTGCACAGGCCGGATTGGAGAGAGGACCCAGGATATTGAATATGGTTCTAACACCCAGTTCCTTACGGACAGGAGCCACATATTTCATAGCTGTGTGATATTTCTGAGCAAGCAGGAAGCAGATGCCTATTTCTTTTAAAATCCGGGCACTTTTTTCAGGCTCAATGGTGATATTCACTCCAAGCGCTTCTAAGCAGTCAGCTGCGCCGCATGCACCAGACAGCGTACCTGCGATCCTGCCCGGAGGGCTTTTTATCATGTAGAAATTTTCTACATGACAAAAACCCGTCCTCAACAAAATCATCTTCTGATTCTGTCAAGGACGGGTACTATTATCTGCTATACAATATTAATTGTCATGCAATATTGATTTCTATGCAATCATATAGATTTCCCGCGGTGCCACCTTGCTTCACAGCATGAGCTGTGCTCTTATCAGGATACCATCATATCCCTGGCAACTAACGTGTGCCTTACGTTGCGAAATACTTAAGTAATACACTCTTTCCTCGCGCCCTCCGTGGTCCATTTAACAGTCTGCGTTCTGTCCGGTTCTCAGCATTCCGGTCTCTCTGTAAGTGCACGGTCTGTTTTTATCTCCACATCTACGGTTTTGCGTGTCACTATTTAGTTTTTATCATCATACACCTAATATATGCAGTTGTCAACACTTTTTTGCAGGAAAGTGATAACGTGCCGCAGTGCTTCATATGTGACTACTTTTGTATTATTCACAGTTGATAATCATCTATACCTATCGACTTGCCAAAGAACATCCCCGGCGGGATATGTAAGGCTCGGCTACTTTTTCTTCCGCTGCCTTACACACTCCGTCAGCAGGTATTCTACCTGCCCGTTAATGGACCGAAAATCCTCTTCTGCCCAGGCTACAATCTCATCCCAAAGGCTGGGCGAGAGCCGAAGAAGCATCTGCTTCTTGGCTTTTTCCTTCTCCTTAAGGGATTTTTCTTTCTTAAGGACTTCCTGCTCCAACTGATGGATGCGCTCCAGCCTTTCGTTCAGCTGCTTCTCTTTCAAATCCAAATCGTCCTGCATTGTAATCCCCTTTCGTTTCCGGATTTCTCACCTATATTTTAATAGATACTTCCACTGTTGACAATAGGCTGCGCATCTTTATTTCCGCAAAGCACTACAAGCAGATTGCTGACCATAGCAGCCTTTCTCTCTTCATCCAGCACCACGATCTCTTCTTCGCTCAGCTCGTCAATGGCCATCTTCACCATACTGACTGCGCCTTCCACAATTTTCTTGCGGGCTGCAATGATTGCAACGGCCTGCTGTCTCTGAAGCATGGCTGCTGCGATCTCCTCTGCATAAGAAAGGTGGGTAATACGCACCTCCAACACTTCCAGACCGGCATCTTCTACTCTGGACTGCAGTTCTTTCGTCATGCCCTCTGCAATTTCCTGGCTGCTTCCGCGGAGTGTCTTTTCCGCCTGTTCACCTTCCTCATCCATATCATCATACGGATACAGGCGGGCAATATTCCTGATGGTGGAGTCACACTGGGTAGAAAGATAAGTCTTGTAATTTTCCACCTGAAATACGGCTTTGGTAGGATCCTTTACTTTCCAGATTACTACTGCTCCAATAATGACGGGATTGCCCAGCACATCATTGACCTTCTGTCTTTCATTGTTGAGAGTCAGCACCTTGGTGGATATTTTCTTATTCATTACAGTAGCATTGACAGGTTCCTTATCACTCAATGTCAATCCGGTACCAATGCTGATATTGGTCTTTGCAGCAGGATTCACTGCTGTGCAAAAAGGATTCACATAATAAAATCCCGGTTTCTTAATCGTGCCATAATATCGGCCAAACAAAGTAAGCACCAGCGCTTCATTGGGATTCAGGACCTTGAAACCGGCGCACATAATGCACAATACTGTTATCATAAGGATGCTTGCCCCCAGAAGGATTCCACCCGGAAGATATGAGGAATGTGCCAAGAGGATACTGCTCCATATCATCACAGCAATATCCACTGTAAAACTAATCAGAAGCGCTGCCAATGCCGCCCCTCCGCCGGCTTTTGTAATCTCTTTTTCCTCAATGATCAATCCATGTTGCTTTTCTAAGCGATTCACTACTCTTCCCTCTTCCATCGTACACTCCATTCCGCTGTATTCACAGCTATCTGATATCATTTTGATATCATTATTATATATCATATTGATTATTCTGTCAATCTGTAACAGATATTTTATACGAACACAAAGAGACCGCCATGCAAAGCACAGCGGTCCAATCTTTTATTATCATTCGCATGTCATACAGGCTACGTATGAACTGTCATCACTATTTCACCAGGCGAACAGTCTCCCTTGCAATTGCCAGCTCTTCATTGGTAGGAATGAACATTACGGTAGTCGCGGAATCAGGAGTGGTGATTACGGTATCATCTCCGCGCTTATTGTTAGCTTCCTCATCCAGTTTGATTCCAAGATATCCCAGATATTCACATACCATGCTTCTTACAAGAGGTCCATTCTCACCTACACCGGCGGTAAAGCAGATCACATCAACACCATTCATAGCTGCAGCATAGGCACCGATATATTTAGCTACATGATAGCAGTAAGTCTTCATGGTGCGGACTGCATTCTCGTTCCCTGCAAAATATCCGTCTTCCAAATCACGGAAATCAGAGGACAGGTTGTCAGACAGACCTAAAACGCCGGACTTCTTGTTCAGGATATTCATGATCTCATCGATGCTCTTATTCTCTTTATGAGCAAGGAACTCGATGATAGCAGGATCGATATCACCGGAACGGGTACCCATGATCAGACCCTCCAAAGGAGTCAGACCCATGGAAGTGTCTACACACTTACCATTCTTAACAGCAGATACGCTGGCACCGTTACCCAGGTGGCAAACAATAATCTTCAGATCCTCATACTTCTTACCCAGATCCTCAGCAGCTTTCTTAGATACATAGGAATGGCTGGTACCGTGGAAGCCATATCTTCTAATCTTGTACTTCTGATAATATTCATAAGGAAGACCATACATATAAGCTTCTTCAGGCATTGTCTGATGGAATGCAGTATCAAATACGGCTACCATGGGAGTGGTGGGCATCAGAGTCTTACATGCATTGATTCCGATCAGGTTAGCAGGATTGTGCAGAGGTGCGAGATCATTACACTCTTCAATTGCAGCCATAACTTCGTCGGTAATCACTACGGAAGCAGAGAATTTCTCTCCGCCGTGTACGACACGATGTCCTACAGCTCCGATCTCATCCAGGTTTTTCACCACTCCGGTCTTCTCATTGGTCAGAGCTTCCAATACCAGACGAATTGCATCTGTGTGATCAGCCATGGGAATTACATTCTTTTCTTTCTCACCGCCTGCAGGAGTATAGGTAATCATGCTGCCATCGATACCGATACGTTCACAAAGTCCTTTTGCAATACACTGCTCGGACTCGGAATTGATTAACTGGAATTTTAAGGAAGAACTTCCGCAGTTGATAACTAAAATATTCATTTTACTTTATTCACCTTTCCTATACATAAATCTTATTATAGTTCAGCTTTCAGCCAAACCCTTGCTTAATCGAAATTCAACTGTGCCTGAACAGCAGTCAGAGCAACAACACCTACGATATCTTCCCAGGAACAACCACGGGACAAATCGTTGACAGGTCTTGCAATACCCTGGAGCATAGGACCATATGCTTCTGCTCCACCCAGTCTCTGTACCAGCTTATATCCGATGTTACCGGCATCCAGATTAGGGAAAATCAGAACATTAGCCTTACCGTTTACAGGGCTTCCGGGAGCCTTGGACTTGGCTACACTGGGAACCAGTGCTGCATCCAGCTGCAGTTCGCCGTCCAGTACCAGCTGAGGATACTGCTCGTGAGCAATTCTGGTAGCATCTACCACTTTATCTACCAGTGCATGCTTTGCACTTCCCTTGGTGGAATGGCTCAGCATCGCAATTACAGGCTTAGGACCTACCAGTGCTTTAAAACTCTTTGCAGAAGTGTCCGCAATAGCAGCCAGTTCTTCTGCTGTAGGATCCTGATTCAGACCACAGTCTGCAAAGATAAAGGTACCGTCATCGCCCTGATCTTTAAACTGAGTATCCATAACAAAGAAAGCAGATACCAGCTTCACGCCGGGAGCGGTCTTGAGAATTTGCAATGCAGGTCTCAAAGTATCAGCGGTAGAATGGCATGCACCCGCTACCATACCGTCTGCATCACCTGCCTTAACCATCACAATACCGAAAGTCAGCCAGTCATTTAAAAGAATCTCTCTGGCTTGTTCCATGGTCATACCTTTTGCTTTTCTGGTTTCATACAAAAGCTCTACATATTCATCAAGCTTGGGAGTTGTTGCAGGATTGACGATGGTAACACCGGTAAGATCGATTTCCAACCATCCGGCACCATCCATAATCTTCTCTTCATTACCAACCATAATGATGTTGGCAATTCCTTCTTCCAAAATCTTAGCTGTTGCTAACAAAGTTCTCTTATCAGTGGTCTCCGGCAATACAATTGTCTTCTTATCGAATCTTGCACGTTCCTTAATCTTGTCAATATATGACATGTCAATTCTCCTTTCCCGCGGTTTCTCCGCTGCGCTCCTCACGCTGTCTTACCTTTTCGTACATTTAATTGTAAAAATTTGCTTCCCTCGTGTATACATTTGGGGCTTAACAAACTGTTCTGTTTGTATTATACTAAATGTAAGTTCAAAGTACAAGGTAAAATATGCGTTAAATTGTACATTTTCGGATACAGCTTGTTTTTTATTTAACGAAAAACGCTGATAAATCAAGAGGTGTAAGCGCTTTCAAGTATGTTATTTTTTTCACATGCGTTTTTGACACTTTTAAACGGTTTAGCGTTTACTGCAAATCTTTGGATTTCTGCGGTATAAGGTATAAGAGAGGAAACGATATGAAAGTCAACGGAATCATAGCTGAATATAATCCCTTCCACAACGGACACAAATATCATCTGGAAGCTTCCAGACTGCGCACAGGTGCTGATTTTACCATTGTTGCCATGAGCGGTGATTTTATGCAGAGAGGTACGCCCGCCATACTGAACAAATATGCCAGAGCTGAAATGGCATTAAAAGGCGGAGCCGACCTGGTGCTTGAAATTCCCGCATTCTTTGCTTGCGGCAGTGCAGAATATTTTGCTCACGGTGCCGTGTCTCTGCTGGACAAGCTGGGTGTAGTAGATTTTCTCTGTTTCGGAAGTGAATGCGGAGAAATAGAATCCCTCAAGCAAATTGCCGGCATTCTGGCAGAGGAGCCGGAAGGTTTCAAGAAACATCTGACGGCAAAGCTGTCCCAGGGATACTCTTTTCCTACTGCCCGCTCCCTTGCCATGCTCGATTTCAGTCCTTCCCTTGGAGATATCAACAATGTATTTACATCTCCAAATAACATTCTGGGAATCGAATATATCAAAGCCCTGATCCGCAGACAAAGTTCCATTCGTCCCTTCACCATTAAACGTGTGGGCTCACAATACCATGAAAAAAGACTGGGATACGCCCAGCCTTCTGCCCTTGCCCTGCGGCATGCTATTTTCTCTCATGGCAATCTGGATACTCTGCAGGAACAAATGCCAGACAGCACTTTCGAAATTCTAAAAAACACCTGGGAATACTCTCATCCCATGCAAACAGATGATTTATCTGCTCCTCTGCTCTATAAACTAATCACAGAAGAATCAGCCGGCTTCGCTCACTATCTGGATGTCACTCCTGACCTGTCCGATAAAATCAGGAAGACCCTGTATCAATTCACCGGCTTTGACAGCTTCTGTGACCTTTTAAAAAGCAAAGACCTCACCCACACACGCATCAGCCGTTGCCTGCTCCACATCCTCCTAAACATCACTAACGAGGATATGACCGGATACAAAGACCTGGATTACGCCCCCTATGCCCGCGTCCTCGCCCTGAAAAAAGATGCGACCCCCTTGCTTTCCGCTATCAAGGCCAACTCTTCCATCCCTCTTGTGACCAAACTGGCCGACGCAGACAAACTCCTGGAAGCCCCCGCCTTTGACATGCTAACCAAAGACATCCGGATCAGCCACCTATACAACGCCATAGAAGCCAATAAATGCAACGCCCCCATCCGCAACGAATACAGCACCCCCATCATCGTCCTATAACATTCTAATTTTTAAAACTATGAATCGGTGCCGGTATTCTTCCGCCGCGATTTACAAAGGCATCGCAGGAGAACCGGCTGACAGGCATAATCGGAGCATATCCAAGAAGACCGCCAAACTCTACTGTCTCGCCCACACCTTTACCAATAACAGGAATGACACGGACAGCTGTTGTCTTCTGGTTCACCATACCGATAGCCATTTCATCCGCAATGATCCCTGAAATGGTAGTAGCCTTGGTATCTCCCGGAATGGCAATCATATCCAGTCCTACAGAGCAGACACAAGTCATGGCCTCCAGTTTTTCCAGGGTAAGGGCTCCGGCTACTACCGCATCAATCATACCCTGATCTTCACTGACCGGGATAAATGCTCCGCTTAAGCCACCTACGTAAGAAGATGCCATAACGCCCCCCTTCTTTACCTGGTCATTGAGCAGGGCAAGGGCTGCTGTTGTACCGGGCGCACCTGCATATTCCAGACCGATTTCGCAGAGGATATCTGCTACACTGTCTCCGATCGCAGGAGTGGGTGCCAGAGAAAGGTCTACAATACCGAAAGGTACGTTCAGCATCTTGGAAGCCTCCTGAGCTACCAACTGTCCCACACGGGTAACCTTGAAAGCAGTTCTCTTAATCGTTTCGCAGAGAACCTCAAAATTCTCTCCTCTTACTTTTTCCAAAGCAGTTTTGACTACACCGGGACCGCTGACACCGACATTGATAATCTTATCAGCTTCTGTGACACCATGGAAAGCGCCTGCCATGAATGGATTATCATCCGGTGCATTACAGAACACTACCAGCTTGGCACAGCCAAGAGAATCATCTTCCTTGGTGTATTCTGCTGTCTGTAGGATCATCTCACCCATCAGCTTTACGGCGTCCATATTGATACCGGTCTTGGTGGAACCTAAATTCACAGAGCTGCAGACACGCTCTGTAGTAGACAAAGCAAGGGGAATAGAACGGATCAGCAGTTCGTCTGCCGGTGTCATGCCCTTACATACCAGCGCAGAATACCCACCGATAAAGTTTACGCCTACTTCTTTTGCTACGCGATCCAATGTCCGGGCTATGGATGCAAAATCTTCAACAGTCTTACATGCCGCACCACCAATGAGCGCAATAGGCGTTACAGAAATTCTTTTATTTACAATAGGAATTCCGAATTCTCTGGAGATCTCTTCTCCGGTACTTACCAGATCCTTGGCTGCTTCGTAGATTTTATGATAAATCTTATCATTCAGCTTCTGCAGATCACTGTCGATGCAATCCAGCAGACTGATACCCAGAGTAATGGTACGAACATCCAGATTTTCCTTCTCAATCATCTTATTGGTTTCGTTTACTTCAAATATATTTATCATGGAATTTTCTCCTTGGTTTCGAGTATTCTCTTATTAGATTCTGTGCATCTTATCGAAGATTTCTTCTTTCTGACACTTGATTACCACGCCGATTTCTTCGCCCAGTGCAGCCAGTTCATCTGCCATATCGCCAAACTGCTTGCTCATACCATTCGTATCCACGATCATCATCATATTAAAATATCCCTGTACAATGGTCTGGGAAATATCCAGAATATTAATTCCATTCTCTGCAAGATATGTACATACCTTTGCAATAATGCCTACTGTATCTTTACCTACCACTGTAATAATTGTTTTCTTCATGATCTCCTCCATTTTGTCGCAGCCGGTTTTATGAGTTTGACTGCTCTTTTTCGACTATGTTAACAGAACCCATTCCATTTTGCAAGCATTTCTTCATCTACGCAATGTGAATCACCGGTGATACCTCACTGCGATCAGCCACCTGCATCCTGAAATCATTGGCATTGTACGGATTGTCTCCCATGGTAATCTCCATTCTGACCGCCTCATAGGCAAGCTCCGGCAGATTATTTTCTTTGGACAAATGGCCCAGAACAATCGCTTGCAGTTTATCGTGAAGAATCTTGGAAAGAAGCCTGCCGGAATTTTCATTGGACAGATGTCCTCTGTCCCCCAGGATTCGCTGCTTCAAATAATAGGGATAAGAACCTACCTGAAGCATATTTACATCATGGTTAGCTTCTATCAGCACCGCATCCATCCCCCTAAGACTTTCCACGGTATAATCATTATAAATTCCAAGGTCAGTACAGATTCCTACTTTTTTGCTGCCATAACCAATGCGGTATGCTACCGGCTCTGCTGCATCGTGACTGATACGCATAGGATTCACCGTCAAATCCTTGATTACCAGCTTCTTATCTGCTTTTACTTCACAGAACAGGTCTTCATCTATGGCACCCATGCCCTTGGTGGAACGGATTGCATCAATCGTTCCCGCTGTGGCATATATAGGAATCTCATATTTTCTGGCTAACACTCCAAGACCGCTGATATGATCTGCATGCTCATGGGTAATGAGAATCCCATCTAAATCCCCGGCACTGAGCCCTAAGCTGTTTAGCCCGCTTTCTGTTTTTTTACCACTGATACCTACATCTACCAGCAAATGCGTGGCATCTGAACCTACATAGATACAATTGCCGCTGCTTCCGCTGGCAATACTGCATAATCTCATCTGTTACACCCTCCGGGAATATGTCTTTAAACGCTCATCTATCTGCCTGAAGCTGTCTTCCAGCACACCACTGTTGTCAATCACAAAATCACAGGCCTCACGGAACGCTTCCTCAGATAACTGCTTGTCCATGATCTGGGTGATTTTCTGCGGTGTGTAACCTCTGCTTGCTTCCAGACGGTTACGGCGTACCTTTTCATCCGCATAAATATACCACATTTCATCAACGATCTCTTTATAGCCGGTTTCAATCAAAAGTGCCGCTTCGATAAAGAACAATTCCACTTCCGGATTCCGGTTGGCCTCTTGTACACGGTCCAAAAGATAATTCTGTACCGCAGGATGCACTAATGCATTTACTTTTAATAAAAGTTCTTTTTCGATGAATATCCTGGAAGCCATTTTCGCCCTGTCTATAGTGCCGTCTTCCTGCAAAATGCCTTTTCCCATAAGTTCCACGATTTTCCGGTAACATGGCTGTCCCGGAGACTGTACCTCATGTGCCACCTGATCTGCCAGATAAATCTCGCATTTGTAATGTTTTTTAATATATTGCAGGATCTCTGATTTACCGGCTCCCACTCCTCCGGTAATGCCTATTAATTTCATATGACGGTTCCCCTATCTTTTTATTGTTATTTTATTCTATTTTGCTTCGTACCAGTTGTCACCGGTATGAAGATCTACTTCCAGACTTACAGCCAGTTCTGCCGCAGACTTCATATTTTCTTCCAGAATTCTGCGCACCTGCTCTTCTTCCGCTTTCACTGTTTCTATCAGCAATTCATCGTGTACCTGCAGAATCAATTTGGACTTCAGGCCTGCATCCTTTAACCCCTTCCATACCCGGATCATAGCTATCTTAATGATATCCGCTGCTGTTCCCTGTATGGGGGAATTCATCGCCACACGCTCTCCAAAGGAACGCTGCATGAAATTAGAACTGGAAAGTTCCGGCACAGGGCGTCTTCGTCCGAACATAGTCGTCACATAACCCTTTTTCTTAGCATCTGCAACCAGCATATCCAAAAATTCCTTCACTTTCGGATACGTAGCAAAATACTGTTCAATGTAAGCTGCTGCTTCCTTTTTACTGATGCTCAGGTCCTGACTGAGGCCAAAGGAACTGATTCCGTATACAATACCGAAATTGACCGCTTTGGCATTTCTTCTCTGTAGATCCGTTACTTCTTCAAAGGGTGTGTGGAAAACCTTCGAAGCCGTGATTCTGTGAATGTCCTGATCCATATGGTAAGCTTCAATCAGCTGTTCATCTCCCGACATATGTGCAAGCACCCTCAGTTCAATCTGTGAATAGTCGGCATCCATGAATTCGCAGCCTTCTCTGGGCACGAATACCTTACGGATTCTTCTTCCCAATTCCATTCTCATGGGAATGTTCTGCAGGTTAGGCTCTGTGGAACTGATTCGGCCGGTGGCTGTAATTGTCTGATTGAAATTAGTGTGAATCCTCCGGTCTTTTCCTATGAAAACAGCCAATCCATCCGCATAGGTGGATTTCAGCTTGGTGAGTCCCCTGTATTCCAGGATGTCATTCACAATCGGATGCTCGGGAGCCAGCTTCTCCAACACCTCCGCTGCTGTGGAATAACCGGTCTTGGTCTTCTTGCCGCCGGGAAGCTTCATCGTCTCAAAGAGAATTTCGCCCAACTGCTTTGGTGAATTAATGTTAAAGTTTACACCTGCCTGTTCATGGATGGATTGTTCCAGTTCCTCAATCCGCGCTACAAGGGCATCACCATAAGCCTTCAGTTCTTCTCTTCTGACCTCTACGCCTTCTTTCTCCATATCATAAAGTACCAGGGAAAGCGGCATTTCGATTTCTCTCATCAGGCTGTCCATACCGGCTGCTGCAAGCTTTTGCTCTAAAACACCGGCTGCCATGCGGGCCACATAGGCACCGTAACACAGATACTGCCCCATTTGGTCAGGCTTCTGCTCCAGAGCTGTTATGGGAGACATTTTACCGAAAGTCTCTGCATACCCCGGTATCATCAGCCCCAAATGCTCTGACGCGATTGCTTCTATATCATAATCATTCTTCAGCGGGTTCAACAGATATGCCCCAATCAGTACATCAAAATAACTTTCTGTATTGTCCTGACAAAGGAAGTCATACATTTGTTTTATATCAAAAGCGGCAATGGAAACCTTCTTCGACATCTGCATAACAGTATCCCGAATCTTTGCTTCTTCTTTCTCTTTCAAAAAATAAACAAAGGTACCGTTCTCCTCCAAAGACAGTGCTGCAGCAAGCATCCTGCCTCGCCCGGCCGCGGCTCTACTGTTTGATGCTCCGCCGGCTGTTGCTTCTGAGGCTGCTGTTTTCTCTGTCAGAGCCTCTCCGCCCGTCAAAAACTGTTCAAGCGTCATCTGAACCGCAACCGGTTCTTCTCTCTCTTCAGCTTCTTGCTTTTTATCAATCACCAGCCCCAGACCGACTCTGCCCGATACACGTTCTATAACCTTGATGAATTCACCGGCATCAGCACACACCTGAAAGCTCTTTGTCAATTCGCCCACATCTACCGTCTGATCTTTATCAAAACGATTCAGCATATTTTTAAATTCCAGCTGTTTAAACAAAGAATAAGCCTCCGGGGTAAAGAATCCTTCTGCTTTGGCCGTATCATAATCAAGTTCCACTTCACTGTCGGTTCGAATGGTAGCCAGCACCTTGCTCAGCCTCGCCAGATCCCTGTTGGCAATCAGAGACTCCCTGATACTCTTTTTACTGATTTCTTCCACGTGAGCATACAGGTTGTCCAGGGAACCATATTCCGTCATTAAGGCTGTGGCAGTCTTCTCCCCTACTTTCGGTACCCCGGGAATATTATCCGCTGTATCCCCCATCAATGCCTTCAGCTCAATAAACTGCAATGGGGTCACCTGATATGCTGCCAGTACATCTGCTGCATAATAGTCCTCTATCTCTGTCTTACCCATCTTGGTCTTGGGTATCCGTATCTTGATATGCTCTGAAGCAATCTGTAAAAGGTCTCTGTCTCCGGACACCAGCGATACCTCAATGCCCTTTGCCTCTGCCTTCTTAGCCAGTGTTCCAAGAATATCATCTGCTTCCAGACCCGCCTGCTCCATGATCACGATGCCCATGGCTTTCAGGACCTCTTTCATTACCGGAACCTGTTCCCTGAGTTCCTCCGGCATGGCTTTCCTGGTACCTTTATACTCAGCATACATCTCGTGGCGGAAAGTCGGTGCATGCACATCAAAAGCAACCGCCAGATACTGCGGCTTCTCTTCCTCCAATATTTTAAATAAGATATTCAAAAATCCATACACTGCATTGGTATGGAGTCCCTGTGCATTGGTCAACTCAGGCACACCATAAAACGCCCTGTTCAATATACTATGTCCATCTATCAGAACAAGCTTTTCACTCATCTATTCTTCCTTCCTATCTATTATCTGAAAACGATCCAAAGAACAAAACACAAAATCGCCGCCATGGAAATCAACTCCAGCAATGCCCCGAAATTCAATACCTTATCGCTTCGTCTGATTTTACGCTTCGCTTCCTCCAACCGCTTGTCTAATTCCCGGTTCAAATCAAAAGCATCTCCATCTTCCAGCCTTGCCATACCCTCTGTAACCAGAAATTGTATGGTCAATTCCTCCTTACACTCATTGCATGACCTGATATGATCGCAAAAGTGCTTCAGAGCAAAATATTCCATCTTTCCTTCGATGAACTCCGGTATCAGCCGCTCACATTCCTTACAATCCAAATATTCCTCCATAAGCGATCCTTTCGTACTGGCGTGCGCATTCTATAAATGCTACTCATAATCACAAGTAATATAATACATCATAATCAAGGGATTGGCTAGTAGATTTTTTATTTGATATATACTATAATAGATGTTGGGGGCAAAAGGTCTTTTGTCCCCAACTGATGCAAGCGTTAGCTGGATGGAGGTTGGGATGAAATTAGAAGGGTACTATTCATCTGGGGAGTTTGCGCGGATGGCGCAGGTTTCGGTGAGGACGATACGGTTTTATGATAAACAGAATATTTTGAAGCCATCCTTTGTTTCGGCTGGTGGGGCAAGGTTTTATACGGACTCGGATCTGGGCAGATTGCAGCAGATTTTATTGTTGAAGTATCTGGGATTTTCTCTGGATGATATCAGGGAAATGACCATTGGGGACAATGATTATCATTTGATGGTCAGTTCTTTGAATCTGCAGAAAAAGCTGGTGCAGGACCGTATGGAGCAGCTGCAGCTGGTTGTGGAGGCGATTGACAGCACGGTTGAGGCAATCGAGAAGGAGCATCAGCCGGATTGGAGCCGGATGCTTGATCTGATTCACCTGACAGGAATGGAGAAGAGTCTGAAGGACCAGTATCAGAATGCCAGCAATATATCTGCGAGGATCAGGCTTCATAGGGAGTTTTCCCAAAATACGCAGGGATGGTTTCCATGGATTTATGAACAGGCCGAAATTACAGACGGCATGAAGATTCTGGAAATCGGGTGTGGCAACGGCGCATTATGGACGGAAAATCTGGACAGACTACCATTACAGATAGCTATTACGCTTACTGATATTTCAGAAGGGATGCTCAGGGATGCCAGACGCAATATCGGTACGGATGATGGACGTTTTGATTTCCGGGTAATTGACTGTCATGAGCTTCCTTTTTCGGATAACAGCTTTGATCTGGTGATTGCCAATCATGTGCTTTTTTACTGTGAAGACATTGGTCGGGCCTGCAGAGAAATTGCCCGTGTTTTGAAGCCGGATGGATTATTTTTAAGCAGTACTTACGGCACGCATCATATGAAAGAAATCACGGAGCTGGTACAAGCTTTTGATAACAGAATCGTGCTTGCTGCCGAAAATCTGTATGAACACTTCGGACTGGAAAATGGTTATGATATACTGTCGCCTCATTTTACTCAGGTGATGCTTCGGCGCTATGAGGATTGTATCATGATCAATCAGGCAGAACCACTCATTGAATATATCCTCTCCTGTCACGGTAACCAGAATCAGATCCTTCTTGACCGTTATAAGGACTTTCGGACTTTTGCAGAAGAAAAAGTACACAATAATTTCCATATTACAAAAGACGCAGGTGTCTTTCTTTGTAAAAAATAGCTAAACTTATATTTTTTTGAAAAAAGTACTTGAAGGTGACGTTGGGTCACCTTTTATACTATATATAGTAACATTCGAAATTATTGATTTTAAATAAAGGAGACAATACAATGAAAGGAATCATCTTAGCCGGCGGATCCGGTACCCGTCTGTATCCGCTTACCATGGTAACTTCCAAACAATTGCTGCCGATTTATGACAAGCCCATGATTTATTATCCCATGTCTGTTCTGATGAACGCAGGTATCCGTGATATCCTGATCATCTCTACTCCTCAGGATACTCCCAGATTCAAGGAGCTCTTAGGCGATGGTCATCAGTTCGGTGTGACACTGTCCTATGCTGTACAGCCCAGCCCCGACGGACTGGCTCAGGCTTTTATCATCGGTGAGGAATTCATCGGCAACGATACTGTAGCCATGGTTCTGGGTGACAATATTTTTGCAGGCCACGGTCTGAAAAAGCGCTTAAAGACTGCCGTAGAAAATGCAGAATCCGGCAAGGGCGCTACTGTATTCGGCTACTATGTTGACGATCCTGAACGTTTTGGTATCGTTGAATTCAATGCAGAAGGAAAAGCTATCTCTATTGAAGAAAAGCCTGCAAAGCCCAAGAGCAATTATTGTGTCACCGGTCTGTATTTCTATGATAATAAAGTTGTAGAATATGCCAAGAATTTAAAGCCCAGTGCACGTGGTGAGCTGGAAATCACTGATTTGAACCGCATCTATTTAGAGCAGGACTGCCTGAATGTAGAACTTCTGGGACAGGGCTTCACCTGGCTGGATACCGGTACCCACGAAAGTCTGGTAGACGCTACCAACTTTGTAAAGACTGTAGAAACTCATCAGCACCGTAAAATTGCCTGTCTTGAAGAGATTGCTTATTTAAACGGCTGGATCACCAAAGAGGAAGTGCTGAAGGTATATGAGCTTTTGAAGAAGAATCAGTACGGCCAGTACCTGAAAGATGTTCTGGACGGAAAATATCAGGACGGCTTGTATTAATAGAAACAGATCATTATAAAACACAAGGAGAATCGAAATGACTATTATTGTAACCGGCGGTGCCGGATTTATCGGAAGCAACTTTATTTTTCATATGTTAAACAAATACCCGGAATACCGAATCGTATGTCTGGACTGCCTGACCTATGCAGGTAATCTGTCTACTCTCGCACCGATTATGGACAACCCTAATTTCCGTTTTGTAAAGGAAAGCATCACCGACAGAGAAGCTGTATACAAGCTTTTCGAGGAAGAGCATCCTGACATGGTAGTAAACTTTGCAGCTGAGAGCCATGTAGACCGTTCCATTGAGAATCCCGAAGTTTTCCTGGATACCAATATCAAGGGAACTGCAGTCCTGATGGATGCCTGCCGCAAATATGGCATCACCCGTTATCATCAGGTATCTACCGATGAAGTATACGGCGATCTGCCTCTTGACAGACCTGACCTGTTCTTCACTGAGGAGACTCCTATCCACACCAGCAGCCCTTACAGTTCTTCCAAAGCAGGCGCAGACCTTCTGGTACTTGCTTACCACAGAACCTACGGCCTGCCTGTGACCATCAGCCGCTGCTCTAACAACTACGGTCCTTATCACTTCCCTGAGAAACTGATTCCTCTGATGATCGCCAATGCTTTGAATGATAAGCCCCTGCCTGTATACGGTAAGGGTGAAAATGTGCGTGACTGGCTCTATGTAGAGGATCACTGCAAGGCTATCGACCTGATCATCCACAAGGGCCGCGTAGGTGAGGTTTACAACATCGGCGGACACAATGAGATGAAAAATATCGATATCGTAAAGATCATCTGTAAGGAACTGGGTAAGCCGGAAAGCCTGATCACTTATGTAACTGACCGTAAGGGTCATGATATGCGTTATGCTATCGACCCTACCAAGATTCATAATGAGTTGGGCTGGCTGCCTGAGACCAAGTTTGCTGATGGTATCAAGAAGACTATCCGGTGGTACCTGGATAATAAGGAATGGTGGGAAACTATTATTTCCGGGGAATATCAGGATTATTATGAAAAGATGTATAAAAATCGTTAATCTATCGTCTCACAGGCAAGCAATATTACATCAAGCTTTGTAACTGGCAGATAGGGCGGCTAACCATTCAATGATTAGCCGCCCTATCCTTTTAGTCCAAGACATTCATATGCCATCTGCCATTGGTAAAGTCCGGAATATCTACCACTGCTCCACCCTTTGCAATAGACATCTCTGAAAGCGCTGTAATTGCCATCCAGCTTGCCGCATCATATACATCTACAGGCATAGGTGTATCGTTGCGCAGTGCTTCAAAGAATTTCTTGAATTCCAGATAATCCATTCCATCATGGCTTCCCTGCACTCCATCATTCAGGTACTGCTTCCATACGGGATGGTCATATTCCTCCTGATACTCCACTGCATTATTGATACATTTCTTTCTCCAGTCAAAATCGTGGGCTCTGTCCTCTTCTCTGTCCAAAAATACCGAATCTGTCACCTCTTCATACATTCCCTTCGTGCCTCTGACGGTAAAGTTCCTGCTGTAATATCTGGGCAAAGTAGTGTCCAGTGTCAATACAATAGTCTCTCCACCTGCACATTTGATTACTGTAGTAACAATATCTCCCTGAGCAAAAGGTTTATTCTTCAGAACTTCATCATCGCTCTTATTTTCTAAAATATACTCGTGTAAACCTGCTGCCTTGGAAGCAGTTGAAGTCAGTGTCACCATTCTGTTGCCATGATTGATTTTCAACACCTTTGCAATCGGTCCTAAGTCGTGGGTGGGATAATTTTCACAGTTTCTGGTCAGATAATTTCTAAGTCTATAATGCCTGTTTTCTTTCCCAAAAGCAATTTCATGACGCAGATCATGCATATAACCACCCTGACAATGTACGATTTCTCCAAACAGTCCCTTTTCCACCATATTCAGAACCATCATCTCTCTTCTGCCAAAGCAGCAGTTCTCCAGGAACATAAACGGTGTCTGTGTCTTCTCATAGGTTTCTACCAAATCATAACACTGATCAAGCGTATAAGCGCCGCCTACTTCCATAGCCACTGCCTTTCCCACATTCATAGCTGCCACAGCAATTTCCACATGACTCTCCCATGCTGTCGCAATGATGATCGTATTCACATTCTCATCAGCTATGGCATCGTGATAATCTGTATAAATTGCCGGTCTGACCTGTCCGGCCTTCTCTACTGCATCTGCTGCATCCTGCGCTCTGTCCTCATAGGTATCACAGACAGCTACTACCTTTTCACCCTGTTCAAGTACAACATGTTTAAGCAGACCTTCTCCTCTGCAGCCACATCCAATATAGGCAACTTTAATATTCTCCATAGACTTTCTCCTCTCAAACTGTACTTTACAACTCCTAGGATTAATGTTATTATACTCAATACCAAAAGACAAATCTATAGTTTAAACGCTCGATTATATGTACTTTTAGCTCAATAAAACGGAGGGAATTATGATATGGGAGAAACAATATGGCTTGCCTATCCTGTCACAGAACAGATTCATATTACTGATATGTATTCTCTTTTTAAGATACATTACGATAACAGTTTCGAATTTCATGGAGAAGCCCACAATTTCTGGGAATGCTTTTATGTCATCGACGGTGAAGTATGTGTTTCTGCCGACGAAAGAGTCTATAACCTGATTCGCGGAGAAATTATTGTCCACAAGCCCCTCGAGTTCCACAAATTTATCGTAAATGGTCCTAAAGGTGCCACTGTGCTTATTTTTTCATTTTCCGCAGAAGGTCCGCTGACCGGTTGGATGCGCGATAAAGTATTCAGCCTTTCCAACAGCCAGATTCAGATTATCAAGTCCCTGCTTTCCTATATGCAAAGTAAAGCAGATGTCTTGGGCTATTCTGTAAAAAGCTATCACGGATGCTTAGAATCATTCGGGCAATTGCCCTACTATTCTCAAATGATCGTCACTTACCTTTATCAACTGTTCCTTTCCCTCTCTGATGAAGGTACTATTTCCTCTGTTTCCTCTGCTCCGGATGCAGTTACTTTCAGTAAAGCTATCAGTTACTTAAACTGCAATCTCCACCGCCAGCCCTCGGTTGGGGAAATTGCCAGATTCAGCAATGTCAGCGAAGCAAGCCTGAAGCGGATTTTCGATAAATATGCCGGCATCAGTGTCCATAAATATCTGCTGAAGCTGAAAATCAAAGTTGCAATGGAACTATTGCAGGACGGAGAAAGCGTATGCATTGTAGCTGAAAAACTTGGCTTCAACAGTCAGAGTTATTTTTCCAAAGCATTTAAGCGAGAGACCGGAATGAATCCTTCTGATTTAAAGGAATCTTGAACCAAAATTACACATCTTAGACCGATTTGTTTATGGATTTATACTTTATTATCCGATATAGTAGATTCAGAAATCAAAGCAAAGGAGCCATATAATGAACCAGATATCTCTTAATGAAGTACTGAAACAGTTTGATATTCACCTGAATGCAGAATCCTACGGAAACGGCCACATCAACGACACCTACTGTGTAGATGGCCCCCAGTATATCCTGCAGAGAATCAACACCTCCATCTTCCGCAATCCGGATGAATTAATGAGCAATATTGAGAACGTAACCTCTTTTCTTCGTAAAAAGATTATTGCCGCCGGCGGAAATCCTGACAGAGAGACTTTAACAGTTATCCGCACCAATGATGGAGAAAATTACTATAAAATTGATGACCGAAATGTTTTCAGAGTGTATAAGTTCATCTCTCATACCAAGACCATTGAAAACGATAAAACGCTGGATGACTTATACCAGGCTGGAAAAGGCTTCGGCAATTTCCAAAAACTGTTGGATGATTTCCCTGTAGAGATGCTTTATGAGACCATCAAAGATTTCCATCACACGCCGAAACGCGTAGAAGCCTTAAAACAAGCTATCCGCGAAAACAAGGCCGGTCGTGCTGACAGTGTCAAAGAAGAAATTGCCTTTGCCCTGGAAAATGCGAGTTGGGCAGACACCGTCATAAAAGGGATCGAAAGCGGAGAGATTCCCGTTCGTGTAACCCACAATGATACCAAGATCAACAACATCCTCTTCGACCAGGTAACCGGTGAAGCAGTCTGTGTCATTGACCTGGATACCGTTATGCCGGGAAGCATGTTATATGACTTCGGTGATGCACTGCGCATGGGCGGTTCTACTGCTGCCGAGGATGAGACCGACCTTGATAAGGTATGGTTTGATGTAGCAGCTTATGAGCATTTTGCAAAAGGGTATTTGAGCGAAATGAAAGACTATCTGACCCCTGCCGAATTGAAACTGTTGCCTTTCTCTGTAAAGCTTCTGACTTACGAATGCGGTATCAGATTCCTGACCGATTATCTGAATGGAGATACTTATTTTAAGATTCACCGTGAGCACCACAATCTGGACAGAGCAAGGAATCAGTTTAAACTGGTGGCTGATATTGCGAAGAAAGAAAAAGAACTTGCAGATATTATTAAGTAAGCTTAAAAAGCTAATCCACCTATTTTCGCAGGGGATTAGCTTTTTTTATAATTTATTATGCAAAACCTAAAACTTCATCAGCCAAAGAGCTTGCTGTCATTATAAATATCTATCAGTTCTGCTGCATTACTGTTTTCATTCGTAAGCAGCCAATCAAATACTTCAGGGTTACTATATGTATCGCTCCATGCATTATGCTCATTCTCAGGATAGATTGTAAGCTTAGCGTTTCCTCCGCGTTTATTAACCGCGTTAACCATTTTCTCAGATTCTTCTACGAACACAGAGGCATCCTTTTTGCCATGAAATGCCCAAGCAGGCACATTTACCAGACGTGCTGCATTCCAATACATACCACCACCGCATATAGGCACAATTGCAGCAAAAATTTCCGGCATACTCATTGCAATCTGCCATGTTGCATAGCCGCCCATACTGGCTCCCATAGCATATATCCTGGTTTTGTCTGCAAACTCTTCATTGGCTGTCTTCACAACAAGACGTTCCAGTGTCGGGAACATATCAAACCAGGTATTGGTAGAACACAGCGGTGCTACAGTGATGAATGAGAAATCTGTATATTCATCTGTTATCTTAAAATAAGGATTGTTCATCAATACATTAACATCCTTTCCTCTTCCGCCTGCTCCGTGGAAAAACATGATTACCGGATATTTTTTGCCGGGTTCATAACCATTGGGATATCTCGTTACATATTGGATGTGTTCAAACTGTGATACTTCGTATTGCATGTCAATCATATTCCTTTCGTAATCTCTCATTTTTTATGATGCCGCTCTGGCAGTATTTCTTTCTCATTATAGTATAAACAATCATTAAAATCAATACGCGAACAGCCATCACAGCATTGAAAGGTAAATTCATTTTATAGCCCGCCTTTTTGAGGATGTTCATTTTTAAACATTTTTTCCACAATTTTTTTAAAGTTATCCACATCGACTTGTGGCACTTATCCCTTTAAGAAAAAAATGTATATAAATTG
>JAGAUD010000006.1 GCA_017620975.1 Lachnospiraceae bacterium
AAGATTGACCTGGTAATCAACAGAATCCGGATGGATATGGTGAAGAGAGGGGATATGCTGAAGGTAGAAGATGTATGCGATATCCTTTCCATCAATCTGATCGGTGTGGTACCTGATGATGAGCAGATTGTAGTATCCACTAACCAGGGTGAACCTCTCGTAGGTACAGACTGCATGGCTGGTGAGGCATATTTCAATATCTGCAAGCGTGTCATGGGAGAAGAAGTACCTTTCATGGATCTGGATGCGAAAAAAGGCGTACTTAATGCATTTTTTAAAATGTTTAAAAAATAAGGAGGGGGAGGACCGGCGATGAAGATAATGGATTTTTTCCGCAAGAAAGGTTCAGGAGAAGTTGCCAAGGATCGATTGAAGCTTTTGCTGGTATCAGACAGAGCGAACTGCTCACCCGAGATGATGGAGATGATTAAGAACGATATCATTGCAGTTATCTCAAAATACATGGATATTGATGCCCAGGGGCTGGATATTCAGATTACCGAGACTGAGTCAGATGGCAGTAACGGTACTGTTCCTGCGCTGTTTGCCAATATTCCGATTAAGGACATGAAGCATAAACCGTCCAGGTAAGATTTTTGTAACTGTTCAGAGCCAGGTGGATGTATGTGATAAACACGACGGATGCTCGCATACGAGATTGGCTCTGAGCAGTTACGTCTATTTTACGAAAGCAAAAGGATATTGGGCAGAGCAAACGTATAGTTTCTGCCACAATATCCTTTTTGTCTCATAAGACAGTTATTTTTTCTTTTTCATCTGGCGCGCAATATACTCCAAATGAGAAAGCTGCTCGGGATCCAGTTCTTTCAGAACCTCCACAATGCTTTGCAATTCAACAGGAAATGGATTGTTGCCATCAAAGAATTCACTTGGAGTCACACCCAGGTATTCACAGATATAGAAAAAAGCAGCCATAGAGGGTAGTGCTTTCTGGTTTTCCAGGGTGTTGATATAGCTGGCGCTTTGTCCGATGCTCAGGCTCATCTCCCGGGCAGATACATTTCTGCGGGTGCGTAATTGAATCAATCTCTGATAAAAAAGGTCTTCATACATACGATAATCACTCCTTTATGAAATTGTACGCTATGAACATTCGAAAAACATATGATAAAATTTGATATATTTGTTGAAATATAAAAATAAATAAGGTATCATGGAGGTAAGGATTTAAGAAAATTAAATTTTACTTTAAAATGTTATTCAAAGAAGATATAATGTTGTGTGTAGAATGACATTGTGTGTGTATGGGGGAATGAATATGAAAAAAATGATGCTTGCGCTTGTTGGTGGTTTTAGTGGTTTGTGTATTATTTGTCTTTTGCTTTGGAAGGGTCTGGCAGTGGGGACGGAATGGGTACCGGAAAAGGAGGTAACTCAGGACGAAATTCTGCTTTGGCTGGAACAGGATCCGTGGGGTGCTAATGGGGATAACAGTATTGGGATTGGAATTTTGGGAACCGATGAAATGTATTGCATTCCACTGTCTGATACTTCTGATAGCGGTATCAAGCTGCATCAAATGCAGTACGGAGCACTTAAAGTCAGAGGCAGGATTGATATGAGCAGAGGATATTTTGAAGGTGATGTTTCCTGGAACGGACATGATATCTGTGTGGTGAATTTTGCTACTATGGAATATATGATTCTGAAGGAGAATTTGAATTCTTTTACTCTGGGGGATTATTATGTGTCCTGTCGCTATGTAGAAGGAGCGGACGAAATGGGGATTCTGGTGTTCTATTGTCCGGTATCATAAGTATGCTGCGTTTTGTTTGTAAAATGCAACTTGGTACTAGACTTTTTTCCGGGAATCTGTTATGATAAAAAAGAAGTTTTGGTAAGGGAGGTTGTCGCGGCATCGGCAGCCTTTTTGTGTTATACCGAAGGGAAATATAAGGTACAGGGAGGTTACATCATGGAAGAACTCAAGGAAGTATTGGAAAACACTGAAGTAGAAGCCAAGGCACCTGCAGCAGTAGCAGAAGCTGCAGAAGAAAGCACAGTTGAGGCACCGGTTTCGGAAGTAACAGAGACAATGGCTGATTACAGCAGAGAGCTGGAAGCGTCATTTCGTAAGATTGCTGAGGGAGATATCATCTCCGGTACCGTAATCGATGTCAGTGAAGAAGGCGTGATTTTGGATCTGCGCTATTATGCCCAGGGCGTGATCAAGGCAGAGGATATGAGCGATGCCCCTGATTTTGCTATCCTGAGAGATGTCAAGGTAGGAGATACACTGGAAGCAACAGTGATCCGCATGGATGACGGACAGGGTAATATTCAGCTTTCCAGAAAATCTGCCAACGATATCCTTGCATGGGAGAAACTGAAGAATTATATGGATGAGCAAACTGTTTTGACAGTTAAGGTAGGTGGTGTGACTAATGGTGGAGCTATCTGCTATGTGGAAGATATCAGAGGATTTATCCCGGCATCCCAGCTTTCCCTGGAATATGTGGAAGATGTAAATCCCTGGTTGGGGAAAACTTTAAAAGCGAAAGTTATCACTGTGGATAAAGAGAAGAAGAAACTGGTACTTTCTGCTAAAGTGGTATTGAAAGAAGAAGCAGCCCAGGAGCATGCACGTAAGATTGCCATGGTGATTCCCGGCAGTGTACTGGAAGGTACCGTAGAAAGCCTGATGCCTTACGGTGCATTCATCAATCTGGGTGATGGGCTGAGTGGTCTTGTTCACATCTCCCAGATCAGCCAGAAGAGAATCAAGAAGCCTTCTGAAGTACTTACAATAGGCGATAAGGTGAAAGCTAAAGTACTGAACACCAACGATGGCAAGATTTCTTTAAGCATTAAGGCCCTGGAAGAGGTTGAGGCGAAGGAAGCAGATACCATTGAAGAGTTCCACTATGAATCGGATGGAAACGCAACCACTAGTCTTGGAAGTCTGTTTGCTAACCTGAAGCTGGATCTGTAAAAAGTTTGAACAGAGGATATGTTTGTGATAACAGGATTATGTATCAGCCTCATAGCAGTTATTTTTGCAGGGGATCTGTGGATTAAAAATTATATTGAAAGAACAGTCATAGAGGGGCAAACCCGTAAGCTGTGGGGCGGCAGACTCCTGATTCATAAGCACCACAATCGGGGAGCTATGTTGAATGCCGGTCAATCCAGACAAAAAGCAGTAGCTGCGTTATCGGTGATCATGACACTGGTAGCAGCTGCAGTCTTCATTTTCAGTTTGGGACAGAAGGGAAACAATATGTTGCGGATCGGGCTGGCTCTTCTTCTGGGCGGTGCTTTCAGCAATACATACGATAGATTGAAGCGCAAGTACGTAGTAGATTATTTCAGCTTCGGTGTGAAATGGAAACGACTGCGCAATATCATTTTCAATCTTTCAGATTTCTGCATTATAATAGGCGCACTTACATCGGCTATCGGAGCCGGAAGGTAAGTGCGCCTTCTTTATAAATACTGTCAGAATAAATACTGTCAGACTGGCTGAACTCTGATGAAATGTTGCTTAAGCAGTGATAATCGTACCGGCTTTACCCTTCACAGCATCCTTTACTGCTTTCATGGAGGTAATGAGTACTTTACCGTGGGGAACTTTTTCCAGATAATAGATGGCAGCTTCAATCTTAGGCAGCATGGTACCTGCTTCAAACTGCCCATCCGCAATGGCAGCCTTAGCTTCCTCTACAGTCATGGAAGAAATGGCCTCCTGACTTTCTTTCTCAAAATTAAGGTAAACATTATCTACGCTGGTCAGAATAATCAACTCGTCCGTTTCAAGGTCAGCAGCCAGCTTTCCGGCGATGGCATCCTTTTCAATGACTGCGGAAGCACCTTTTAATGCACCTTTTTGCACAATAACGGGTATACCGCCACCGCCACAGGCAATGACAATCTGATCTGCAGCTACCAATGCACGGATAGCTTCGATTTCCACGATATCAATGGGCTGGGGAGCTGCAACTACGCGGCGGAAACCGATACCGGGATCCTCCTGCACATAATTGCCTTTCTTGATTTCAGTTTCGGCATCTTCCTTTGACATATAACGGCCAATGACCTTGGTAGGCTCATAGAAAGCTTCATCGTAGGGGTCTACGGTTACCTGCGTCAGAATGGTGCTGACAGGCTTGGAAATGCCGCGGCCAAGCAATTCTCCACGCAGAGAATTCTGAATATCATAACCTACATATCCCTGGCTCATAGCGGAGCAGACACACATAGGTGCCGGTGTATAATCGATATACATTCTGCGAAGCTCGGTCATAGCCTTGTGGATCATGCTGACCTGAGGTCCGTTACTGTGTGTAATGGTCAGCTGATAATCTTCTTCAATCAGATCTGCCAGTGCTCTGGCAGTTATTTGTACTGCGTCCCTCTGCTGGTTCGTGGTATAACCAAGCGCATCATGCCCCAGGGACACAACCACTTTCTTCTTGCTCATAGGATGTTCCTCCTGAAAATATCGCCCGCATCTGCTGCATGGCAGGATAGGGTGAGATGAATTGAAAACAGTCCATACCGCGACATTTGTAAAGCCGTCTGAACTGTTACCAGTATAGCATATTTCCAAAAAAGTGTATAGTATTTTTTATGAGACATGAGATTGGCAGGATTGTGTTCAGCCTTACGTCCTGGTGTTATTCCGGTACTGTCTTGGCGATACCCCTACATATTTACGGAATATTCTGCTGAAATAGAGTGGATCATGATAGCCTGATAATTCGCAGATGTCCGCAATGCTAAGCTGGGTGGAGGAAAGCAGTGTCATACAGTTTTTGATTCTGAGTGTCTGCTGGAATGTGTGTGGAGCCATGCCGGTTTGCTCTTTGAAAAGGTACATATAACGGCTTTGACTCAGATTACAGGAGTCTGCCAGCTCTTTTATGCTGATTTCTGTATTGTAATGAGTTGTAATAAAGGTAACGGTCTCATTTATCTTGACGTTTGTGGTTCCAACACTATTTACCAGTTTGCCAAGAGTATAAAGGAGAGAGAGCAGCAGCCCTTTTTCGTTGGATACATTCAGTTTCTGGTTATGTTCGGCTACCAGCTGTATGAACATCTTCTCAATGATGGGAGAAGGACTAATTGGATGGACACCATAACCTAACTTGGCATCTGCAAGAATTTCCTCTATATTATTACCGGTAAAATGCAACCACATTTTTTTCGTATCTTCATATTCTGTATACTTCTGCGGTACATTGGGCGGATACAGTACAAAGCCTTGTTTCAAAAGATGGATTTTATCTTTGTATTCTATTTCGCACTGTCCTGACGCAATATATATGATGTGGTAATCAACACGCCCCTTTTTCCTAAGGGTTGTCAATGGCTGGACTGTCGGCAGCTGAATTCCGCAACTGTTAATCTGCAGAAAGGAAGTGCTCTTTAAATTTGAGATATCTTTCAGGTCACCATTGTATAGATACATAGTACGTCTCTCCGTTTGCATTATTTGCTTAAGCTTACCATAGAACAGTAGTTATGTCCATGTTTTTAAAAGAAAAGTGTATTCCAACAAAATAATGATTTTTATATAATAAAGCAAAAAGCAAAGGAGAATTCCATCATGAAAAAATTTGCATTTATCGGTGCCGGCAGCCTGCAGTTTACCACCAAGACTGTAAGGGATTTGCTGACATTTCCATCATTCAGGGATTGTGAGATTGCACTCATGGATATCAATGAAGAAAATCTCAATCATATCTATGAAATCTGTTTGAAGATTAAAGAGAAGATGGAGTGCCCGGATTGTAAAATTGTCAAGACTATGGACCGAGCGGAAGCACTGAAAGGAGCGGACGGTGTCTTATGTACAGTTTTTAACGGAGATGTGGATATCTGGAGGTATGATATTGAGATTCCAAAGAAGTACGGTGTGGACATTAATGTGGGTGATACCAGAAGTGTTTCAGGTATTTTCAGAGCGCTCAGGAATATTCCGCTGATGCTGGATATCTGTAAGGATATTGAAATATATTGTCCCAATGCGATCTTTTTAAATTATACCAATCCTATGCCCATGCTGTGCAATGCCATGCAGAGATATACCAATGTGGAGGTTACCGGTCTGTGTCATAGTGTTCAGGGAACTATTCGTATGTTGGCAGAATGGTTGGATGTGCCTGCTGAGGAAATCGTTTATAAGTGTGCAGGTGTAAATCATCAGGCATTTTATCTTGAACTTAAGCACAATGGGCAGGATCTGTATCCGCGTTTGAGAGAGTTGATGAAGAAGCCCGAATTTTACAATAAAGAGCAGGTGAGAAATGAAATGTTCCTGCACCTTGGATGCTATGTGACAGAGTCCAGTGGCCATAACTCAGAGTACAATCAATGGTTCAGAAAACGTCCTGATCTCATTGAAAAATATTGTACTCATTCAACAGGCTGGAACCCGGGTGAACATGCTTATTCTTTAAAGCTTCGTATGGAAAGAAAGGCAGACCCTGCAAAGCAGTACCTGGATTGGATGAATACGGAGATGGACACAAAGAAGAGTATGGAATATGCAGCGGATATCTTCAACGCACGTATCGGAGATGGCAAACCTTTTATCTTTAACGGAAACGTACCGAATTGTGGTTCTATTCCTAATCTTCCCTATAATGCCTGTGTAGAAGTGCCTGTTGTGGCTGACGGAATGGGCTTTAAGACTACCATCGCAGGGCCTTTGCCGGAGCATCTGGCTATTTTGGTAAATACGACTGCGCGGATTGAAAGCCTTGTGGTAGACGCTGCCATCAGAAAAGATAAAGAGGCAATTTATCATGCGGTATGCATGGATCCTTTGACTTCGGCAGTATGCTCTTTGGAAGAAATCAGACAGATGTGTGACGAATTGTTTGAAATTAATAAGGAGTATCTGGGAGATTATAAATAAACCGGGCAGTGCGGCGGCACAAGCCTTAATGAGCACGAGTGCTGATGCGAGCCATGAAAGAGGAGATAAGATAACGGGGAGTTAACCGTATCTTATCTCCTTTTAAAATTTCTTAAGCTGATGCTACAGATCTTAATCGTTCTTTAATTTTCGCACAACAGCGTCAAGTACCGCGAAATACTCTTCAAAAGTTTTCCTGCAGCATTCCGGATTATCAATTACGATGCCGGGTGCTTTCAGACCAATCAGCGAAAAGCCCATAGCCATGCGGTGGTCGTCGTAAGTCTCCACAGTGGAAGCTTTCGGCATCCCGGGATAAATGGTAAGGTTATGTTCTGTCTCCTTACATAAAATCCCCATCTTGCCCAGTTCTGTAACAATAGCAGCCATACGGTTGCTTTCCTGGTACCGGATATGTCCGATACCGCGAATAGTAGTAGGTGAGTCAGCAAAAGGTGCGATGGCAGCCAAAGTAATTGCCTGGTCAGAGCAGGCCGACATATTTACATCCACACCGTGAAAAACTCCGTCAGCAGGAGGCGTCACCACGATTCCCTGTGCGGTATCGGAGGCCTGACAGCCCATTTTCTCCAGGATACGGATAAATTCCACATCCCCCTGCAGGGAGTCGAAATGTACATTTTTCACGCAGACCGGAATGTCCAGGAGAGGTGCCATGGCATAGAAATAGCAGGCGGCTGATACATCCGGTTCAATCTGATAATCCAGTGCCTGATAGCGCTGCCCCTGTTTTACCACAAAAGAGTCGCAAGACGGATGTTCCGTAAGGACGCCGAACTGCTTCATCATGGCCTCTGTCATGCGGATATAGGCCATTCCGTGAGTACCTTCCACCTGAATCTGCATATCCTTTGGAGACAGGCAGGATGCAATCAGGAGCGCACTCAAAAACTGGCTGCTGTGCTCGATATCGACGGTAATCGTGTCTGTGGCAAAACCGTTGCTTTTCAAGGTAAAGGGAAAGAATCCTTCTTTGCCTTCATGTGTAATCTCACAGCCCAGCTCGTTCAAAGAAGCTAACAGCGGTGCCATTGGTCGCCTGCGCATCTGCTCGGAAGCATCCATATGATATGTGCCGTGACAGATTCCGAGATAGGCGGTTAGGAAACGGGCAGCAGTACCGGCGCTGCCAACGTACTGGGAAGCCTCTGCTTTTGGGACTTCGCCTCCATGCCCCGTGACACGGATGGTCCTGGCGGGCTCGTCCACTTCGGTCTCAAAGCCCAGGTCCTGGATGCATTTGAGAAAATGTCTGGAATCGTCACTGAACAGGACGCCGCGTAAAGTGGAACTGCCCTGGGCCAGAGTAGCTAACAGCAGAGCACGGTTGGTAACGCTCTTGGAGCCGGGAACACAGACGGTGAGAGGTTTTCCGGTATCAGGCGCGCAGTGGGCGGCCGAAAGAGGATATATGCAGGGAACATGATAAGTTGTACTATTCATGATATTTCTCCTTAGAGTCATTTTGTGTAAACAGTATACTGCATTTGTGAGAGGTTTTCAAGGCAACATTACAATTTGAACGATTGAGATTTTTTTTCAAAAGATGGTTGACATCCGTACTAAACAGTAGTATATTAAATCCCAGAAACCCTACTTAGTTAATAGGAATTAAAATAGAAAGGATGAACCATTATGAGCAGAATTTATACGAAATCAACAGAACTGATTGGTCATACCCCATTATTGAAAGTAGAAAATTACATGAAGTCCCGGAATATCACCCAGGCACAGATCCTGGCAAAACTGGAATACTTAAACCCGGCAGGCAGTGTAAAGGATAGAATTGCCCTTGCCATGGTAGAAGATGCTGAGAAGAAAGGTATTTTAAAGCCTGGTTCTACCATCATCGAGCCTACCTCCGGCAACACCGGAATCGGTCTTGCAAGTGTAGCAGCAGCTAAAGGTTATCGCACTATTTTGACGCTGCCTGAAACTATGAGTGTTGAGCGCAGAAATCTGCTCAAAGCTTACGGTGCAGAGCTGGTTTTGACAGAAGGTGCACTGGGCATGAAAGGAGCCATTGCGAAAGCTGAGGAGCTGGAGAAAACCATACCCGGCGGTGTTATCTTGGGCCAGTTTGACAACCCGGCTAACCCGGCAGCACATGCTGCTACCACCGGCCCTGAAATCTGGGAGGATACCGATGGAAAGGTAGATATCTTTGTAGCAGGTGTAGGGACCGGCGGAACTATTACCGGAATCGGAACCTATTTGAAGTCCAAGAATCCTGACATCAAGGTTGTAGCAGTAGAGCCTGATGATTCTCCGGTACTTTCCGGCGGAAAGCCCGGCGCACACAAGCTTCAGGGTATAGGAGCAGGTTTTGTTCCGTCGATTTTAAATGTGAACGTATATGATGAAATCATAAGGATTACTACCCAGGAAGCTTTCACTACCGGCAGAGAAATCGCCAGAAAAGAAGGTATTCTGGTAGGAATCACCTCCGGTGCTGCACTGTATGCAGCTGCCCAGCTGGCAAAACGTCCCGAGAATGCAGGCAAGACCATTGTGGCACTGTTGCCGGATTCCGGCGACAGATACTTGTCCACCCCTATGTTTACGGAAGGTTAGGAAGATGAAGATATCGACAAAAGGCAGATATGCAGTCAGAGTCATGCTTGACCTGGCGCTTAATAATAACGGCGATTGTATCAAGGTAAAAGACATTGCAGCCAGACAAGGTCTCTCTGAAAAGTATCTGGAACAAATCATTGCAATTCTGAATAAAGCCGGTTATGTGAATAGTGTCCGCGGTGCCCAAGGCGGTTACCGTATTGCCAGAGATCCTAAGGAATATACAGTAGGTATGATTCTTCGCCTGACGGAAGGCAGTCTGGCACCGGTTGCTTGTCTGGAAGAGAGCTACGGAGTCTGTGAGCGCTGCGATACCTGCGAGACGCTGGAAGTCTGGAAGGAACTGCATGACGCCATTAACCGGGTAGTAGATGGTGTGACCATTGCAGATCTGGTGGAGAAGCGCAAGCAACGGACAGAGGTTATGGATTATAGTATTTAACCGCTTGATGGGAAGAGTAGGAATTGTGCTATCTTGGAGAGGGCACACTTGAAAAAGGTTATCGTGATGATAACCTTTTTCAGTTGATAAATGGGATTTCTTATGATACACTATTCATGTAAATATGCGGCACAGAAAGGAGAATTCGAGCGGTGGGAAGATATTTAAATTTAGGCAATGCCGGATTCCAGGCGATTAGAAAAAGTCGCTATGTTGATAAGACAGGAATGCTTGCGTTTATCAATAGTACTCTGGGGACAATGGATAAGCTGACCTGCGTAAGCAGGCCTCGGCGGTTCGGAAAGTCTTTTGCTGCCAAAATGCTGTGCGCTTATTATGATAAAAGCTGCAATTCAAGAGAATTATTTCAAGATTTGGAAATTGCGAAGGATGCATCCTTTCAAGTGCATTTAAACAAGTATGATGTAATCTATCTTGACATTACCCTGTTTATCGCCGGAGCAACTGATATCAAAAACGTAGTTTCGGATTTGCAGTCTAAGGTGATTGGGGAGATACGGGAGGCATATCCGGAAATCGCGGAAGAACAGACTCTTTATGAAACGCTTTCCAGCGTTGCTGAAGCAAAAGAAACTAAGTTTATTGTCATTATTGATGAATGGGATGCACTTTTCAGAGAAGCTAAAAATGATACAGAGTTACAAAAAGAATATATTCAGTTATTACGAAGCCTGTTTAAGAGCAGTCTGACGGATAAGATGATTGAAGCTGCTTATATCACAGGTATCCTACCGATTAAAAAATATGGAACACAGTCTGCTTTGACTGATTTCAGAGAATATACCATGATTCAGCCAAAGAAACTGGCGAAGTATGTTGGGTTCACGGAATCAGAAGTTGCCGATCTTTGTGAAGAATCTGGCATGGATTTTGATGAAATGAAGAAATGGTATGATGGCTATTCATTTAGCAAGGTGAAGTCCGTTTACAGTCCCAATTCGGTAATGGAAGCTATTAAAAATGAGGAGTTTGCTACTTACTGGACGGAAACAGAAACCTACGAGAGCCTGAAAACTTATATCAATATGAATCATGATGGGTTAAAGGATGCCGTCATATCCATGTTGGGTGGCGCAAAATGCAAAATTACTACACGTAAATTCCAGAACGATATGACCAGCATTAATAATAAAGATGATGTAATGACACTGCTTGTACATTTGGGATATTTGGCTTATGATTCGGCAAAGCATGAAGTCTTCATTCCAAATCAGGAGGTTGCAGATGAATTTAAGAATGCAGTGGAAGATGGCGGTTGGGGCAATGTTGCAGATGCGCTGTTAGAATCAGAAGAATTGCTGGAAGCAACGATTGCGGGAAAAGAAGATATTGTAGCTCAAGGGATTGATAAAATTCATAAGGCAAATACTTCTGTGCTTGCTTATAATGACGAGAATTCCTTGAGTTGTGCCATTACCATAGCATATTTCTGTGCACAAAAAGATTACAACCTTATCAGGGAGTTGCCGACAGGGAAAGGGTTTGCCGATATTGTATTTGTTCCAAGGCGACATGCGGACAGACCTGCGTTGATTGTAGAATTGAAATGGGATAAATCAGCGGGAGGTGCTATTCAGCAGATTAAAGAAAAGCAATATCCGAATGCGCTTAAGGATTATGAAGGGAATCTTCTATTGGTAGGGGTCAACTATGACAAAAACAGTAAGAAACATGAATGTATCATTGAAAAATATCAAAAAACAAGAAGCTGACTTCATTTTGGGTAAAAACGGCAGATAGATATTGCTTTTTTGACAATTCCATCTGCCGAAGCTCACCGAAAATAGAAGCCTTTTCTCAGGCTTCATAAATCGTCAATGCATCCTCCACAGTCAAAGTATCGATCAGTTCTTTCCCTTCATCTGTCATGCGGTACAGCAGCACTTTCCCACAGCCGCTTCTGCCGCCAACCAATCCGACCGGTCTCTTCCCATCCGGATTCTCATAATGCAGGCCAAGCATAGTCTCTTTGAGACTGCTTACGGTGACCTTCGCCACAGCATCTTTATTCCGGGCAACAATCTGCCAAACCAGCCGCTTATTGGTGACTTTCACATTCCATTTACATTCCTTGGCGAAGGGTGAAAAATTGAAATTAAAATCTTCCCCTTCATAAGTAAGCTGCAGCAGAAGCTTGCGCTTTAAACGAAACCAGAGGAATCTGGGGCAGCAGCCGTCTATAGCCAACGCAGAATGCTTCAGTTCCCGCCCGGTGCGTTCACTGATTAAGTGACAGGATGCCAACTGAAGCCAGGGACAGTTGAATCCTCTGCCCCAGTGCTTGTCAGCATATCCATAGCTGTCCTGAGGTGTGACCTGATAGCTGACACCGTCCAGAATCACCGTGCCTCTATACTGTGTCTTGATGCCTTCCCCATGCCAGAAGCTGTCAAGCGCATTGACTGTATTGTGAAAAGCATCTGCCATGGTGCCGGTGTGACAGGCAATTGATTTGTGGACTTCCAGATCCCATTCCATTTGCCCTTCATCCGTCATATGGGACTTCCTGCGAGACTCCTCATGAGACACATCCACGTAGCCGGAAATATGCTGCTCACTGTAGAAATTATCTCCATATTGAATGATCAGCGGATTCAGGGCGACCTTAAGTTCTGTCAACGGATAAAATTTATGCAGCTGAACGCTTGCAGAGCCACCGTCCCCAGCAAAAGCACCTGCTTTCAGTAACAGATAGGAAGGACGGATGCCCCGTTTTTTATTGTAAGGAAGCTGTCCCAGGATAGGCTTATTGCTGCCCAAAGAAGGATTCATAATCATATATTCGATAAAAAATGTCCTGCGTTCTCCCGTTTCGGGCTGCGTTCCACAGAAAGAATGGAACCAGCGCATATAGCCTCTTTTGGACTGGGAACCGCTTAACAGACAGGCATTTCTGGATAAATCGGAAGTATTCATGGGTACATTCACTCACTTTGTCGGATGCAAGATATCGTGGTTACTTATTTATTATAATACTATATATAGTAAATGACAATAGCAGTATGGCATTAATTTTTGGTTACAGTTCGTTGTGCTATAATGCTTCACGATTGATTTTCACAATACGTCGGTCATAAGTCACAAGCCCGTTGACTTCCTCCTCAATATCCGACAGTTGGGTGTACACGGCACCGCTTAGCCCTTTTGCCTCCAGAGGGAAAAGCTGCTCATGCATAAGTTTGGCATAAGCTTTCGTCAGATTCTCACAGCTGTCATACTTTTGATAGCCATATACTCTGTCCACACTGGAGTGACCGGGGATATGGCAGGCATATCCGCCGTACTCGGAGATGACACAGGCTCTCGCATCTTCTACCTCTGTTTTCAGTGGTCGGAAATAATTATGAATACTTCTGAAGTCCCCGCATTTCTGGTCGAACCAGCCGCTGGCATGGTCTATCGGGCGTGTGGGGTCTTCTTTTTTCACCAGATCACAGACGTTTGCAGCATCGAACTGTCCCCAGGCTTCGTTGAAAGGCACCCACACGGCAAGGGAGGGCACATTATACAGATGGCGGATGGTTTCCACGCACTCAGTCAGCCATTCTTTTCGTCCTTCTTCGCTCTTTCGGGCAAGGAGACCATAATGATTGTCTGTCAGCTTCTTAGCCACGCCGGGCAGCAGGGTAGGCAGATAACAGACATAACCCATATGATAAGCGGTACCGCCGTTTACCATATCCTGCCATACGATCATGCCTAAGCGGTCGCAGTGGTAATACCAGCGCAGCGGTTCGATTTTAATATGCTTTCGAATTATGTTAAAACCAAAAGATTTCACCAGTTCAATGTCGTAGATAAAAGCTTCATCGCAGGGAGCGGTCATCAGTCCGTCCGGCCAGTAGCCCTGATCCAGGATCCCGTGCAGGAACAGTGGCCTGTGATTTAAGCAGAACCGGGGAACGTTGTGCTCATCCTTTTCCACGGTGTAACAGCGCATAGCAAAATAGCTGTGGACAACATCTTCATCCGCGTGAATCACCAGTGGATAAAGATGAGGGGTATCCGGTGTCCAGGGGATAAATTCCATATCAGAGGGCAATGAGAAGCATACCCTGGTAAAGGGTTTCCCATCCCTGTCTGTCTCGTGGTAGCTTGCACTGATCAGATAGGGAGTACCGTCTTCTGTGGTCAGGCTGATTTGACGGAAATAGTCATCACTTTTCAGAATCAGTTCACAGTTCTGCAAATCATAATTGGGCGTCAGTGCCATCGTCTCTATGTAATGCGCAGGTACCCACTCATACCAGACACTCTGCCAGATTCCGCTCTGAGCAGTATAGAACATACCGCCCCGCTTCAACATCTGCTTTCCCCTCGCATGCCAGGAGGTGTCACTGACATCCTTTACGCGAACCTGAATCAGAAAAGTAAAGGAAACATCACCATTTACCGGCAGTTCTACAGTAAAAGGCAGGTAGCCGCCCAGATGATGGGCAGCATGCACACCATTCACATACACATCCGCCTCCTGATCCACCGCATCAAAATGAAGCAGACATCTGTCCAAAGGCGCAGCCGGGCGCTCTAAGGCCACAATACGCTGATACCACAAAAATTCATTTGGTTGCAGCTGCCTGTTTACCCCGGATAACAGACTTTCCGGTGAAAAAGGCACCAGTATCTGTCCCTGCGGTATAAAAGGAGTGCCGGGAGTTATCGAGGTAGCGGAATCAGACGTAAAACAATATTCCCAATATCCATTCAGCATATGGTAATCCTCTCTGCGCATCTGTGGTCTGGGATGTTCTTCCCATACATGGGTAGGGGATAAAGCCTCTCCCCAGGGCGTATACAGAGTATTTAGTGTATCCTTTTCATGAGATCTGCTGATATTTTGAATAGCGTTCTTAAAATCCACGGCCAGTACCTTCCTTTCTGAACTGTTTACAGCATACCAGAAAATCATGCAAAAGAAAAGTAAAACAGGACATGATCGCTCATGTCCTGTTCATCATATAAGAGGGGGGAGTTGAAAAGTTATTCTGAAAAGGGAACTTAGGGGGATTCCCTTTTCATGTTGATAGCATACCAAGAGTTTGTGTCTAAAGTGTGTTCAACTGATAAAGGATTCCTTAAAAAACAATAAAGTGTTGCTTAGAGAAAGAAAAGTCCTTATAATAAGGTGAGAAAAGTTAGATGAGAGGTTTTTCATGAATATATTAACGGTAGAAAATATAACGAAATCATACGGAGAGCGGAAGCTTTTTGACAGAGCCAGCTTCTATCTCCAGGAAGGAGAGAAAGCCGCTATTATCGGTATCAACGGAACCGGCAAATCCACGCTTTTAAAGATTATCGCAGGACTGGAAGAGCCCGATGAAGGCAAAGTGATCAAGGCAAACGGTACGGTTATCCGCTACTTGCCTCAGAATCCCCGGTTCCATGAGGAGACTGTACTGGAAGCAGTACTTCGGGACAACAGGACTCTGGAGAATGAAAGCTACATCGAAGCCGATGCCAAAGCCATGCTGACCAGGCTGGGTGTCAACAACTGGGAACAGCCATGTGGGGAGTTGTCAGGCGGTCAGAAGAAGCGTCTGGCACTGGTGTCCGTACTCTTATCTCCGGCAGAAATCCTGGTACTGGACGAACCTACCAACCATCTTGACAATACTATGGCCGACTGGCTGGAAGACACCCTTCGCAAAAGAAAGGGTGCAGTAATTATGGTTACCCACGACAGATATTTTCTGGACAGTGTCTCTACACGAATCATTGAGATCGATAAGGGAAGCATCTATTCCTATACTGCCAATTACTCCGGTTATCTGGAGCTGAAGATGCAGAGGGAAGAGATGGAAGAGGCTTCTGCCCGCAAAAGAGACTCTATCCTGCGCAATGAACTGAAGTGGGTGCAGAGAGGTGCCAGGGCACGTTCCACCAAACAGAAGGCCAGACTGCAGCGCTTTGAAGAACTGCAGAATACCCAGGGACCTGTGAAAGACGGTCAGGTGCAGCTTTCCTCTGTGTCCTCCAGACTGGGAAGGACTACGGTAGAACTGGAACATATTTATAAAAGCTATGGCGAGAAGACATTGATAAATGACTTTTCGTATATTTTCCTGAAAAATGACAGGATAGGCTTCATCGGCCATAATGGCTGCGGTAAAACCACATTGATGAAGCTTCTGACAGGTCAGACAGAACCGGACAGCGGTAAGCTGGAAATCGGTCAGACTGTAAAAATAGGATATTATGCCCAGGAACTTGGGGATGAGATGATGAAGCCAAGTCAGCGTGTGATCGACTATATCAGGGATGTGGCAGAGTATGTGGATACCCCGGAAGGGAAGGTCAGTGCTGCAAGGATGTTGGAGCGGTTTCTGTTTGCAGGTGAGGATCAATACGGTCTGCTTGGAAAGCTTTCCGGCGGTGAAAGAAGGCGACTGTATCTGTTAAAGGTGCTGATGGGAGCGCCCAATGTACTGATCCTGGACGTAAACTGTAGTACCCCTTTGAGGTGTGTATAGAGTGTATTGTGTAAGAAATAGATGAGAAAAATGACTGTATACACAGAAAAGTAATAAAAATGTGTATTGTGTTAGAGGAAGTGTAGTCAAAAGAGATGACTAC
>JAGAUD010000007.1 GCA_017620975.1 Lachnospiraceae bacterium
AGCTCTGTTTCTCCCTTAGGAGTAACCTTACCTACCAGAATATCACCGGCACGAACCTCCGCACCGATACGGATGATACCTCTGTCATCCAAATCTTTCAGCGCATCATCACCTACACCGGGAACATCACGGGTAATTTCCTCGGGTCCCAGCTTGGTGTCACGTGCTTCTGCCTCATATTCCTCAATATGAACGGATGTATACACATCGTCCATAACCAGTCTTTCGCTTAACAGGACAGCATCCTCGTAGTTATAACCTTCCCAGGTCATGAAACCGATCAGCGGATTCTTACCAAGAGCCAGTTCTCCTTCATTGGTAGAAGGACCGTCAGCAATTACCTGACCCGCTGCAACACGGTCGCCCTTGAATACGATAGGCTTCTGGTTGTAGCAGTTGGACTGGTTGCTTCGTGCAAATTTGGTCAGATGGAACTCAGCCTTCTCACCGTCATCGTAAGTCATTCTGATGGTATTGGAAGATACATAATCTACAACACCGTTCTTCTTAGCTACTACGCAGACACCGGAGTCAACAGCAGTCTTCACTTCCATACCGGTACCGACAACAGGTGCTTCGGTAGTCAGAAGAGGCACAGCCTGACGCTGCATGTTGGATCCCATCAGCGCACGGTTCGCATCGTCGTTCTCCAGGAAAGGAATCAATGCTGTAGCCACGGAGAATACCATCTTAGGAGATACATCCATGTAATCGAACATGGTTCTTGGATATTCCTGAGTCTCCTCACGATAACGACCTGATACTGTCTTACGGACAAAATGTCCTTCTGCATCCAGTGCTTCGTTCGCCTGTGCTACATGGTAATTATCTTCCTCGTCAGCAGTCATATATACTACCTGCTCTGTAACGCGAGGGTTAGCAGGGTCAGATTTATCAATCACACGGTAAGGCGCCTCTACAAAACCATACTCATTGATACGTGCATAGCTTGCCAAAGAGTTGATCAGACCGATGTTAGGACCTTCGGGAGTCTCGATAGGACACATTCTTCCGTAGTGAGAATAATGTACATCTCGAACCTCGAATCCGGCTCTGTCTCGTGACAGACCACCGGGACCCAGTGCAGACAGACGTCTCTTATGGGTCAGCTCACCCAGAGGGTTATTCTGATCCATGAACTGAGACAACTGTGAGGAACCGAAGAATTCCTTTACTGCTGCGGTTACCGGCTTGATATTGATCAGAGACTGAGGTGAAATATCCTCAGCATCGTGTGTAGTCATACGCTCACGTACCACTCTTTCCATTCTGGAAAGACCGATACGGTACTGATTCTGCAGCAGTTCGCCTACTGCACGGATACGTCTGTTGCCCAGATGGTCGATATCGTCATCGTTGCCCAGACCGTACTCCAGATGCATATTATAGTTAATGGAAGCAAGGATATCTTCCTTGGTAATATGTTTTGGAACCAGTTCATATACATTTTTCTTGATAGCTTCTGCAAGCTTCTCCGGATCATCACTATACTCATCCAGAATAGATTTCAGCACAGGATAGTATACCAGTTCATGGATGCCCAGTTCCTTCGGATTGCAGTCCACATAATGTGTCAGGTCTACCATTAAGCTGGACAGTACCTTAACATTTCTCTCTTCTGTCTCAATATATACAAAAGGAACAGCTGCATTCTGAATCTCATCAGCCAGCTCTACAGTTACTTTCGTACCTGCAGCTGCCAGAATCTCGCCTGTGGAAGGATCCACTACATCAGCAGCCAATACCTGATTTCTGATTCTGTTACGAAGCATCAGCTTCTTATTAAATTTATATCTACCGACTTTGGCCAAATCATATCTACGGGGATCGAAGAACATGGCGTTGATCAGAGACTCTGCACTCTCAACACTTAAAGGCTCACCGGGACGAATCTTTTTATATAACTCTAACAGACCCTCCTGATAATTCTCAGCAGTGTCTTTGGAAAAGCTTGCTTCGATCTTCGGTTCGTCACCGAACAACTCGCGGATCTCGTCATTGGTACCAATACCCAGTGCACGAATCAGCACAGTAATAGGTACCTTACGGGTCCTGTCCACACGTACATAAAATACATCGTTAGAATCTGTCTCGTACTCCAGCCATGCACCACGGTTAGGAATTACAGTACAGGAGAACAGTCTCTTACCGATCTTATCATGACCGATTCCATAGTAAATACCAGGAGAACGTACCAACTGGCTAACGATTACACGCTCTGCACCGTTGATAACGAAAGTTCCTGTCTCAGTCATCAGAGGGAGGTCACCCATGAAAATTTCATGTTCGCTGATTTCTTCCTTCTCCTTATTATAAAGACGAACCTTTACTTTCAAGGGAGCGGCATAAGTGGCGTCTCTCTCTTTACATTCCTCAATTGTATATTTGGCATCTTTTCTGCACAATTCGAAGCCAACAAAATCCAGACTCAGGGAACCACTGTAGTCTGCGATAGGAGAGATATCATCGAAAACTTCCTTCAAGCCTTCGTCTAAAAACCACTGATAGGAGTCTTTCTGGACTTCAATCAGGTTGGGCATCTCTAAAACCTCTTTTTGTCTTGAATAACTCATACGCATGTTCTTGCAATTCGCAATTGGACGTATTCTGTTCTTTTCCATTGACATTTCACCCCGTTCTTTCAGATTTGAAACCTATGTGCGTCGGTACTTCATTCTTATTATGTCTACGAATAGCATACCTTGCCACAATAGTGCACTATCCATATTAGCACAAAATTCCAACGTGGTCAAGCATTTTTTCAAAAAAGTTTGAGAATCCAAACACTGAGCACCTCGTGGCAATCGTGCCAAAGGCGCGGATCCCTTTTCACTTGCATCCGCCGCCCCAGTCCCCCACCCATCCACGCGCCCTTCGCTGCAACACAAAAAGGCTGCCGTACCTTTGTACGACAGCCCCGAAATCTCAATATGGGAATTGACTTATTTAAGGGTAACCTTAGCGCCAACTTCTTCCAGTTTCTTCTTGATTTCTTCAGCTTCTTCCTTAGAAGCAGCTTCCTTCAGGGTCTTAGGAGCGTTGTCTACAACGTCCTTAGCTTCCTTCAGGCCAAGTCCGGTTACTTCACGAACAACCTTGATAACCTTAACCTTCTCGGAACCGATCTCGGTCAGTTCTACGTCGAACTCGGTCTTCTCTTCAACTTCTGCTGCAGGGCCAGCTGCTGCTACAACAACACCTGCTGCTGCAGATACGCCGAACTCTTCTTCACAAGCTTTTACTAATTCATTTAACTCTAATACGGTTAACTCTTTGATAGCATCGATAAATTCCTGAGTGCTTAATTTAGCCATTTTAATTTTCCTCCATTTAAAATATATTGTTATGTGTCGGATTATAAATCCAATTTACAAATTGACGACTTTGCCATACTGCAAGTCTTCTCTGTCATGCTTTCGATAAGCAATTATGCCTCTGCAGGTGCTTCTGCTGCAGGAGCGCCGTCCTTCTCTGCGATCTGATTCAGAACGCGAGCCAGGTTTGCAATAGGAGACTGCATGCTTCCCAGCAATCTTCCAAGCAGTACCTCTCTGGAAGGGATGTCTGCGATTTTAGCCATTCCGGCTGCATCGTATACAGTACCTTCTACTACACCGGCTTTGATTTGAAGCTTGTCAGCTTTCTTAGCGAACTCGGCCAGTACTCTTGCAGGTGCAGTTGCATCTGTGTCAGAGTAAGCCATAGCGCTGGGTCCCTCAAGGTAAGGTGCAAGACCTTCAAAATCAGTACCCTTGAACGCAAAGTTCATCATGGTGTTCTTGTAAACCTTGTAGCCAACTCCTGCTTCACGTAAATTCTTACGCAGCTGAGTATCCTGCTCTACGGTAAGTCCACGGTAATCTACCAGAACTACAGACTGAGCATCTTTAATATTAGCAGAAATCTCTTCTACAACCGGTTTCTTTAACTCGATCTTTGCCATTTTTCTACCTCCTTATAGATTTTAATGCCGAAAGGAGTTCAAACGAAAAGCCTGGCTTTTCGTTGCGAAATTCCCGCAGGAAATTTCAATTATAATGAAAAATCCCTCTGAAGACACAGAGAGATCAATAATCACAGTGAACTCATCTCCTCGGTAGGATTTACCTTTGTACCTACTGTCTTCGGCGTGGTTTCATAACCTTGTTGATAATATCATAAGGGGCTGGCACATGTCAACCCCTTATTTTATTTTTTCAGTAAAATCAGATTTAGAACTTAGCTACACTTACTTTTACGCCAGGTCCCATGGTGCTGGTCAGAGTGATGCTCTTCAGATACTGACCCTTTAATGCACTGGGCTTAGCCTTCATGATAGCTTCCATCAGAGCGTTGAAGTTCTCCTGCAAAGCTTCTTCTGTGAAAGATGCTTTTCCAACAGGAACATGAACAATGTTGTTCTTGTCAAGTCTGTACTCGATCTTACCGGCTTTGATATCATTGATAGCCTTGGTAACATCCATGGTTACGGTACCGGCCTTAGGGTTAGGCATTAAACCTTTAGGTCCCAGTACTTTACCAAGACGACCAACTACACCCATCATATCAGGAGTAGCTACTACTACGTCAAAATCAAGCCAGCCTTCTTTCTGGATCTTAGGGATCAGCTCCTCGCCGCCTACATAATCAGCGCCTGCAGCTTCTGCCTCGCTCAGCTTATCGCCTTTTGCGAATACCAGAACTTTTACAGTCTTACCGGTTCCGTTAGGAAGAACAACTGCACCACGGATCTGCTGTTCAGCATGACGTCCGTCACAACCTGTTCTGATGTGTGCTTCGATGGTCTCATCAAACTTTGCTACTGCGGTCTTTTTAGCCAGAGCGATTGCATCGTTCGGCTCATAGAAAACTGCGCGGTCAACTAACTTTGCAGCTTCAACATATTTCTTACCATGCTTCATTATTATACCTCCTAGGTTCCAACGACAATTTAAAATTGTCTCCCAATCAATTGATTAATTAGTCTTCTACAACAATACCCATACTTCTTGCAGTACCTGCGATCATGCTCATAGCTGCTTCCAGGCTTGCTGCATTCAGATCCGGCATCTTCAGTTCTGCGATTTCCTGTAACTTAGCCTTGGAAATGGTAGCTACCTTGGTCTTGTTAGGTACTCCTGAACCAGACTTCAGGTTGCAGGCTTTCTTTAACAGTACTGCTGCAGGCGGGGTCTTGGTAATGAAGCTAAAGCTTCTGTCTGCATATACAGTAATTACAACGGGGATGATTACATCGCCCTTATCTGCTGTTCTTGCGTTGAACTGCTTTGTGAACTCAACGATGTTAACACCATGCTGTCCAAGTGCGGGACCAACTGGTGGAGCCGGTGTAGCTTTGCCGGCAGGAATCTGTAACTTGATATATCCTGTAACTTTCTTTGCCATTGTGGCACCTCCTATAATGTGGTAAATCGGCGCAGGTCCTGATGCTGCCAACCTGCTCCCACTGGAATGCTTACGCATCCTTTCTTGTTGCCTATATTTAACCCCTTTTCAGGTTCAACCCCTGCGGGGATAAATACCTTTGCTTATAAAGCTTTTATTAAAGTTTTCTCACTTCCGCGAAACTGATTTCAACAGGAGTCTCTCTGCCGAACAGTTCTACATTGATGGTAGCTGTCTGCTTGCCATAATCGAGTTTGGAAACCACACCAACGGTATCTTTCCATACCCCGGCAACAACGGCAATGCTGTCTCCTTCTGCAAAATCAATGGAAACATTCTCAGCTTGGATGCCGAGAGGCTTCATCTCTGCTTCTGTGAGGGGTACCGGTTTGCTTCCCGGTCCTACGAATCCGGTAACACCACGAGTGTTGCGCACAACATACCAGGTGTCATCGTTCATCTCCATATTCAGGAGTACATATCCCGGAAACATCTTCTTCTGAACAGTCTTCTTGGCACCGTTCTTAATCTCCACTACTTCCTGCAGCGGAACACGGACCTCCAGAATCTGCTCTGCAAGGTGCTTGTTGTTCTCGATTGTCTTCTCGATATTGGCTTTGACCTTGTTCTCATATCCGGAATACGTATGCACTACATACCATTTTGCCTCTGCCATACAATCCACCCTCGCTCTAAATTGATGTTAAGAAATTCACACCGTACTGGATAACTACATCCAACACAGCAATGATAAGTCCTACAACAACGGAAATTGCCACAACCACAACGGATTGCTTCAGAGTAGTCTGCTTGTCAGGCCATGAAATTTTCTTGAATTCAGCCTTAACACCTTTAAAAAACTGATTCTTGGGCTTGGCTTTCTTTTCTGTGGAATCTCCCATAGTTTACTCCTTCACTTACTAGAACGACGGATTATTTGGTTTCTTTGTGAGCGGTATGTCTCTTACAGAACTTACAATACTTCTTGGTTTCCATTCTATCAGGATGAGTCTTCTTATCCTTGGTAGTATTGTAGTTACGCTGTTTGCATTCTGTGCAAGCTAATGTAATTCTTGTACGCATATTTCCACCTCCGTGCAATATCTGATCTTACTGATTTTACGCATAAAAAAAAGACCTAAATCTCATCTCGCCTAACTACTATAGCATAAAACTTACGTCTCGTCAATGATTTTTTATAAATCAGTCACATTTTTCGTTATAGTTCAGCCATAGCCCGTATGACGGGCGAATCATGCTTGCATGAATGAGCACGTTGTACGGGCTATGAGCAGAGCGCCTGCTTATGAGCAAAGATAGCTGCGAAGCAGCGGAATGCGCCCACATCACAGCATTCTTCACCCACTGCGCAATACGGGTTTTCGTACTTCTCACAGCCGCATTTGGTAATCGCATTCCCCAGAGCCACTGCGTGGGGAGAAATTGGCCAGCTGTTCTTCCGCCATATTCAGTGCAGCCGCTATAACCTTATCCATATCATAATATTTGTACTGCCCCAGGCGTCCGCCGAAAAGCACGCTCTGTTCACCTGCAGCCAGTTCCCGGTACTTTCCGTAAAGCGTCGTATTGCGCTCATCATTGATGGGATAATAAGGTTCGTCCCCTTTATGCCATTCTGCAGGATATTCTCTGGTAATCACCGTCGCAGGCTGCTTACCGAACTCAAAGTGCTTATGCTCGATGATTCTGGTATAGGGTACCTGACGCTCTGTGTAATTTACCACAGCATTGCCCTGGTAGTTATCGCAGTCTGCAAGTGTTTCTTCCTCGAAACGAAGAGAACGATACTGCAGTTCTCCCAGGCAGTAATCAAAGTATTCGTCAATCATGCCCGTGTAAAGCACTTTGTCGAACACATCCGCCTCCGATCCTCTGGCTTCATTTTCAGCAAGGAAATCCTTGTAGGTGATGCCCAGACGCACAGCGATGCCGTCAAGCAGCTTTTCAATGATCCGGGTATAGCCGCCCATGGGAATGCCCTGGTAACGGTCTGTAAAGTAGTTATTGTCATAGGTAAAGCGTACCGGCAGCCTCTTAATAATGAAAGAAGGCAGTTCGGTACAATCCCGTCCCCACTGCTTTTCGGTATAACCCTTTACCAGCTTCTCATAGACATCACGTCCAACGAGAGAAAGGGCCTGTTCTTCCAGGTTACGCGGCTCTTCCACTTTACTTTCTTGTTTCTGCTGTTCAATGATTGCTTTCGCTTCGGCAGGAGTACGGATGCCCCACATCTTGCTGAAGGTATTCATATTAAAAGGCATATTATATAGCTCGTCACCATAGACAGCCACAGGAGAGTTGATATAATTATTAAACTCCGCAAACTGATTCACATAGTCCCAGATTTTCTTGTCTGAGGTATGGAAAATATGGGCTCCGAATTTATGAACCTGGATGCCCTCCTGCTCTTTTGTGTAAATATTTCCGGCAATGTGGTCGCGCTTATCGATGACCAGACACTCCTTGCCTGCTTTTTTCATTTCATAAGCAAATACCGATCCAAACAGACCGGTACCTACTATAAGATAATCATATCTCTTCATTATTTATTTCTTTTCCTTATAACTTATAATGCTTATTTGCTTCTCTTGCCCTTAGCTTTGTACTTGTCAATCTGAACGAAATCGTCCATCAGCTCCAGGATCTTGTCTCTGCCGTTCTGGTTCAGCTTTACGTAGTACTGCATAACTCTGTTTTCCAGAAGCTGTGCTCCAAGAGAAGTGTCTCTTTCCAGAGAAGAGAAATCTACAGGGTTCAGGCTCAGCTTGTCACACATTCTGATAACAGTGCCATATGCCATACCTTCGATACCACGCTCCAGCGCAGTTACCAGGGTAGAATAAGGAATGTTCATCTCCATTGCGAACTGGCGCACGCTGCGATACTGTCTCAGAATTTCTTTCTTTAAAATCTCCGCTTTAGTCATTACTTTTCCCTCCGATTGGTCTGTAAAATGTTCTGATAGAAATAATATACGATATATCGTGTGTTTTTTCAAGTCTAATTCTGAAAATAATTAAGATTTTTTTATTTTTTCTTCATTCTACCCCATATTTTTGTATAATTTCCAGGTTTTCACTCTGAGAAAGGTCATACGGCGTCACGATGAAGCCACCGTCACTATCCAGGTCATACCCAAAATGCTCATAGGCGTACCAGACCAAATGGGCACATTGTGTTCCGGAAATCGTCTCACTTCCATTCCTCCATAGGCCCGCTGTCAATCGATAAGGCACCCCTGCCAGATTGGCTTGTGCATATTCCGCCACTGCTGCCCGTTCCTCTTTAGAAACGTCTTTCAACCGAAGTACCATGAAAGAAGGATACCGTTCCCACCTTTTCAAAGATGTCACCATCGATGGACTTCCAAGCACCTGCGCCTCCAACACCAGCCCTGCTTCTTCATCTATAACAATGGCCGCATGCCCGTTGCGCCAACCCAAAAAGTGGGAGCAAAAGGTAATCAGAATATCTCCTTTTTCCACATAGGGAATGCTCATACCGGCCACAGGATTTCCCGCCTCATCCGCCACATATTCTTCTTTGGAAACAATGGTATTGGACTCACATCTTACTTTAATGGGGGTAAAATACGTTTCCTGCAAATCCAGGATCTCTTCTTTTTTTCCCTGCTCTACAAGCGCATTTAGTGCCACAGCAGCAAGTCCCGTCTGACTCTGCAGCACCTCGTAATCTGCTTCTGTCCAGACTTCTTTCTCCAGGATTGCTTCTATATTTATCTGTTCTTCTTTCACAGCAATATGTGCTGTCTGTTCACACCGATAGCACCATATAGCTACTATTACTAACAACGCCGCACAGGTCAGAATCAAACCTTTCAAAGCCCCGCCTGTCACCCCTCCCGCTGTGATCGTACTGCCTCTTTTCCTGTTTTTTCTACGCCACATTTTTCACCATATTTCCTGCGTAACAGTTCTGCTGATTTTCTCTAATAAGTATGCCCCGACTGCTTGCCTGCATACCTGACTTCTGCTATGATGATGGAAATAATTTGAACGCGTGGAGATTTTGTGCTTATTTTTTATCGTTATCATGTATCACGATAAGTTTCCCGCAGCTTACTTGGTGACATACCGTATTTTCTGCCAAATAGTCTGCTGAAATAAAGCTGATCCTCATATCCCACCGCATGGGCACACTCTTTTATTGACATATTTGAATGCAGCAGATAGTCCCTTGCCTTATCCAATCGCAGCTTCTGCTGGTAACCGGACGGAGAACAGCCGATCAATTCCGTGAACAGATGGCCAAAACGACTTCTGCTCAGATGAAGATCTAAGGAAAGTGCTGCGAAATCCAGCTTTTCTGTAAAATGATCACAAATATATTCTGCCATGGTATAGATTTCACTGAAACTTCCTGTCACTTCCTCCTGGCGCGACAGGAAAAGCTGGGTCAAAAGCTGCAGCAGCAACGTATTTTCTTCCTGGACATGAGTGGCTCTGGAAAGCATATGGGTTCGTATTATCTGATAGAATACACTTTCAAACTGACTTCTGGCATTGACACGGATGATTCCGCTTTCAGACAGCCCCAATGACTCCAGGACTTCTTCCACTGCCGTTCCCGTAAAATGAATCCAATAGATCAAACTGTCCTTCTGTTCGGGAACGATATAGTGCTGCTTATCCCCGCGTTTATAAAAAGCACATTCTCCCGGACAGAGTACTTTCATTTCACCTGCCATTTCCAGTTCCATTGCACCATTCTGCACATAAAGAAGATGGTAATCATTACGTCCATTGGAACGGATCACAGCATAAGCAAAGTCACGAATCTCTTCATATCCGCAACTATTGACCTGAAGGTAGGAAACTGCCTGCAAATCCGTTTTTCTTCCTGCTTCATAAGTAATCATATCACACCTGCTTTCTTGTCTTGTCTCAAAAAAGTTAATATGATAATAACGCTTTTCCTCTTTTTCTACAATAGTTAGGTTTCTAATGCAGCAAAATCGTCCATATATCCAGCCCGTTTGTTCATTGAAAATACCAAGCCTGAAAATTAATATAAAAGTATAAGCAGACTTTATTCTAAATACATAGAGAAAGGGCGCAAAGTATGAGAGAAAAAATTTTACTGAATTCAAATTGGCGTTTTCACTTAGGAGACATAGAAACAGTCGAACCACTTGACAAGGGACCTGTCTATATGCAGGCAAAATCCCAGGAGAAACGTTTCGGACCGGCAGCCAGGGAATACAAAGACAAGGTGAATGATTTCTCACAGCAAGGGGATCTGACTTCTCTGGTGTGGCAAAATGTTACGCTGCCTCACGATTATATCATCGGGCAGAATCCTTCACCGGACACCAATTTTTCACTGGGAGGCTTTCATTATCAGAATGCATGGTATCGCTATCACTTTCGGCTTGAGGAAACTGACCGTAATAAGAGGATTGCGATTTATTTTGAGGGGATTGCCGTACAGGCCGTCGTATATCTGAACGGTTGTCTGTTGGAACGAAATCACTGCGGTTACACTTCTTTCGAGGTAGATATCACAGACTATCTGGATTTCGAAAATGATAATGTGCTGGCCGTCTATGTGGATGCCACCAGCAGACATGAAGGTTGGTGGTATGAAGGCGCCGGCATCTACCGTCCTGTCTGGATGATAAAGACCGAGAAAGTATCGGTAGATTTATACGGCGTCTATGTAAATCCCTGCAAAAAAGACGAACATCTGTGGGAAGTTCCCATAGAAATCACCGTCAGAAACGATGCCGCCCTAAAGCAGCAGATTGCCGTATGCACTTGTCTGCTGCAGCCGGACGGGACGCAGGTTGCCCAGGTCGAATCAACGTTTGAGACGGAAGGGAAATCTAAGCAGACTATTCATTTACTTACCTGCATCCGCGATCCGAAGCTGTGGGACATCAAAACACCCGGCAACAGATATACTGTCGTGACAAAGCTTTATCAGAACGGGGAAGAAATCGATTGTGTCAGCGACAAATTCGGTTTCCGCACTATCCGCTTCGATGCTGACGAAGGATTTTTCCTGAATGAAGAGCATGTAGTTCTAAAGGGTGTGAACTGTCATCAGGACTACGGCCTGACAGGTAAAGCAGTCCCCGACAGAGTACAGCGTTATAAATTAAGACTCATGAAAGAAATGGGAGCAAATGCGTTCCGCTGTTCTCACTATCCCCACAGTGAGGTAACCATGGAAGCACTGGATGAAATGGGCTTTCTGGTGCTTGCCGAAACCAGACGGTTCGGTTCTACCCGGGAAAGCCTGGAACAGCTTGAAATGTTAATAAAACGTGACCGCAATCACCCCAGCGTCATACTTTGGTCCATCGGGAATGAGGAACCCGGTGTATTGACGGAATCCGGGCTTCGCATTACGCAAACCATGAAAGCAGCCGTAAAACGTCTGGATACTTCAAGGCCGGTACTGGCAGCCCTGTGCCATGATCCAATCAATGCACCTGCAGTAGAGCCTTTGGAAGTTCTGGGTGTCAATTATAAAATGCATATGCTGGATGATATCCACAAAAAGTATCCTACTTTACCCATAGCATCCACGGAATGCTGTGCTACAGGCACTACCAGAGGCTGGTATCTTCCGGATGATCCGGTTAAAGGATATCTCTCAGCCTATGATAAGGATACGAACACTGCATTCCTTGCAAGAGAAAAAACATGGAAATTTCTGATGGCAAGGCCCTGGATCATGGGATGCTTTCAGTGGGATGGCATTGAACATCGGGGAGAAGCCACTTACCCCAGACTATGTTCCCAGTCCGGTGCTGTCGACCTTTACCTCCAAAAGAAAGACGCTTTTTACCAGAATCAGTCCCATTGGCTGGAAACACCTATGATTCATGTTATGCCCCACTGGAATTTTCAGGGACTGGAAGGAGAAAGTATACGCGTAGTAACTTATACCAACTGCGAGGAAGCTGAACTCTTCTTAAACGGCAGGAGTCTGGGCAGGAAACAGTTGGAAGCCTACGGTCATGGAGAGTGGCAGGTTGCCTACGAACCGGGTATCCTGAAAGCGGTAGGTTATATAGATGGCAAAGAAATTGTTTCCGACCGCGTAGAAACATCCGGAAAGCCCTATGCGCTGAAGCTGCGTGTGGAAGCAGGTGCACCTTCTCCGGACGGAAGCGTTCTGGCTGATGGCAAAGACGTAGCAGTTCTTACCTGCTATGTAGTAGATGAGCAGGGACGGATTGTTCCGGATGCTGAGCCTGAGATTACCTTCAGCACGAATGAGCTTGGTACTGTACTTGGCACCGGTTCTGATATCTGCGATACTACTTCTCCTGTCTTTCATACCAGAAAAATGCGGGCAGGCTTATGCTCACTGGTGGTACAGGCAGGTAAGATGCCCGGTATCCTGAAGGTATATGCCAAGGCGCAGAATCTGCGGATGGCGGTGATAGATGTTGTGCTGCAGTAAAAAGAGCCGGATTCTATTACTCTAATAGAATCCGGCTCTGTATAAATGAAATTAACTTATTTTTCCGGAATAGCCGCTTTTACATACTCCGTAGCCGTCGGTTATACAGATTTTGGCACCGCTGCGAGATCCTTAATGACCTCCCCTGCTATAATCAGCCCTACCACAGATGGCACAAAGGCATTGGATCCCGGTATGTCTCTACGCTCCGTACATTTATGTTTTGCATCGGGAGGGCAGATACAATTGGTTCTGCAGCTAATTGACATATCTTCAATAGGGCGTACCGGCTTTTCTTTTGAATAGACCACCTTGAGATGCTCAATGTTTCGTTTCTTCAGCTCCCTGCGCATTACTTTCGCCAAAGGGCAGACTGATGTCTCATAAATATCGGCGACCTCGAATCCTGTGGGATCCAGCTTATTTCCTGCTCCCATACTGCTGATTATGGGGATGCCGGCATTTTGCGCTTCCAAAACGAGCTGAATTTTGGCTGTCACAGTATCCACAGCATCTATCACATAGGAATACCGGCTGAAATCAAATTCATCCCTGGTTTCCGGAAGAAAAAAGCACTTATGTGTGTTGACAACGGCATCAGGATTAATATCCAGAATCCGCTCTTTCATTACATCCACTTTATACTTTCCTACAGTCTTTCTGGTTGCGATGATCTGACGATTGAGATTGGTCAGGCACACTTTATCATCATCAATCAGATCAATGCTTCCCACTCCGCTTCTTACCAGAGCTTCTACCGCATATCCTCCGACACCACCCACACCAAAAACAGCTACTCTTGAGTTTGCCAATACTTCCATTGCCTGTTTACCCAGCAACAATTCTGTTCTTGAAAATTGATTCAACATTTCTCTTTATCCCTCTTAATCAACTACTTAACTTTTTCCATTTCAAGCTGGATTTCA
>JAGAUD010000008.1 GCA_017620975.1 Lachnospiraceae bacterium
CATTTGTGTAAAGGCTTCTTTTGTGGTAAAATTCTCATGATTTGAGAGTGATTCTAAGCCTGTTGGGTGGTATTCTCACTGACAAATGCTTAGAATGAAGATGCGAAGTGTGAATGAAACGATCTGACACTTGCGAAAGGAGCAAAATAGATGGAACAGAAGACAATTGGAAAATTTATCACCGCTTTGCGGAAGGCAAACGGGATGACGCAAAAGGACCTGGCGGAGCAGTTGAATGTGTCTGATAAGACTGTCAGCAGATGGGAGAGAGATGAAGGGACGCCAGACCTTGCGATGATTCCTGTCATTGCTGAAATTTTTGGTGTGACATGTGATGAGCTGCTTCGGGGAGAACGAAAATCGCCGGCTGAACGAAAACTCATATCTGAGCAGGAATTAGATTCAGAGGAAAAAGAAGTTACTGTAAAAGGTGAAAAGCAGAGGCAACGATTGCTAAAGCTAACAATATCCCAGTATCAGAACAGAACTTATATCGCCATGGGAGTATCCGTAGTGGGGATGATCGTTGCCCTGATCTGTAATCTGGCTTTTCCGAAGGCGGTACTGGGATTTTTGCTGGGAACAGTTTTCTTTGTAGCAAGCATTGTTTGTCAGGCCATATTTATGAACCGTTCTTTTTTAAGCGTGGAGGATGCCGGTTTGGAAGAACAGGAATTATCCCGGTTTAGGAGATGTGTGATAGGGTTGGCGCAGAAATCCTTCGGTCTTACGATTTCATTTCTAGGCTTTACTTTCCCGTGGATATCTATGGATGCTTATGTGGGCTTAAATGCAGATAGTATGCTGTTATATGGAGCATTAAGTATGGCAGCCTTTTTGGTGGTCTATGCAGTGATATTGTATTTTGTGAATGCTTCTCTTTTGAAGAAAGAGGTCTATTGCTTAAGCGAAAAGGAAGCAGTTATTTACCGTCATAATCATAAACTAAAAGCCAGATGTGCGGCTGGATTTTTGATTGTGATTGCGATTACCTTTTTAATACATCAGGCGATGACAACGATTTGGGGACCTTTTTCCATTATGGAACGAACTACATTCAACGACTATGAAAGCTTTGTGACTTTTATGGAACAGGACATTCCAGCAGAACCTTATGAGCATTTTTCGGGTGGAACTACTGCTGTAGAACATCCGATTCCGCAGGAAGTTCCAGGAACCGCCGTATATTATGATCAGTATGGTAATGAGATCACGGAGGAAGAAGCCAGACATCGTACACTGGAAGATGCAAATGGGAATGTGGTATGCGAGTATCAGGACAGAAATGAGAGTGTGATTTCTATGCAATATTCCCCGAAAGATGGTACTGTGTTACCAATTACCGTCAGTACACAGGAAGATCTTAATGAGGCCAGACAGCTTGCTTCTGTGAGACATGTGATATTTGCTGTAGTGTATATGGCAGAAGCACTTGCGGCATTGCTGGTGTATTTCAAATTGAGAAAAAGATAGCAAGTAAAAAATGAGGAGCCTATTCAGATTGATATGCAATCAATTTGAGTAGGCTCCATTGTTGTTAGTTGTTTTTCAGTTTCTCTACCACAATTTCAATCTGCTCCGGTGTGGGCTCCCAGTAAAACTTAATTTCCACAATTCTGTTCTCCCAGCAAATCAAATAGGTATCCAGGACACTATCACTCCAGTGCAGCTGATAAGAAGCTGACGCATCCCAGATAGTAGCATCAATGGGTTCGTAGTGGTCAATAAAGATCACATCTCCATGAACTTCGTCCTGCCGTTCTCTTAACATAGCTGCTTTCACGGTATCATAAAGGATTGGAAGCTTGATATCCACGACAGTATAAGCAAGATCTTTCAGCCATTCCGGACCGCCTTTGACGTGATCCTGACGATACTCGGAACGGGAGAGAAGTAGTGTTTCGTTGTGTTTATTCCGTTCCCTGGACCAGGTACTGTCCCCAATTTCCATCAAATCTTCCACATAAAGGGGCATAGGCTCATCATAAATCTCAAAGGTCCAGCCATTTTTATCATAACTGTCAACCGGTGTCCGACCATCATCCACTCCGTTACGGATAATATAGGCAGTCAAAACACCTAAGAAAACAAAGGTCAGGATGATAATGAGAAGGATGGTCAGGGTATAGTTTGTGCCTTTGGAAGCACCGTTACGTTTCAGCCACCGCTTCAGCAGATTAGCGATTACAATGATACTGAGGATCACTGCCATCCAGATCATGGAGAATGTCCGGAAGCCGGATGGTAACTGCAGGGTGTTGAAAAGCAC
>JAGAUD010000009.1 GCA_017620975.1 Lachnospiraceae bacterium
GCAGCACGTCGTGCGCCTCAGTTCTCCAAGAGATAATATGGCGCGAAGCGCCAACGAGGAAATGCGAAGCATTTTCGAGTATGCAATATATAAGAGAATTATTGAAACCCTTGAAAATGCTGCATTTTCAAGGGTTTTTCTATACAATGTGATTCGCTGAAACAGCGTTGATTATTGTGAAATTGTATCGGTAACTGACACGTAACTAACATATAACTGACAAAAAAATATTGTATGAGGATGGAAAAGTTGTATGTTACGATATGTCTCACATGATAGAAAAAGAGGCATTTTATGTATTGAAAGATATTAATGTTTTTATGGATACTTGTACTGTGCTAAATGATACGCTTGCATGGGATATTAATAAGAATCGGGATAATACTACCTGCTTGGACATTGATCCGGATACGCTATATGCTTTGCCATTTGTAGAGGAGCAGATAGCCTAATATGGGGTTGGAGAAGGTATTGTTCTGGGGAGTTTTTTTGTTTCTTTTTGTGGATAATTGTGGTAATATCTCTTTAGAAAATCACCATATTACGTTTTAAAACAAATGGCAGTGGTGAAAAAGAAAAAATGATAGATAAATTAGATGCAATTGTCGAATAGGAGAAAAATAACATGATACACTTACTTTTAATCATTATTTACCTTGCTTTTATCAGTTTAGGTCTGCCGGACTCCCTGCTTGGCGCCGCCTGGCCGTCCATGTACGTTCAATTTGATGTCCCCGTTTCCTACATGGGAATGGTATCAATGATTGTATCAGCCGGCACGATCATATCCAGCCTGAACAGTGACAAACTGACAAGACGCTTCGGTGCCGGATTGGTGACAGCTGTAAGCGTAGCCATGACAGCCGTGGCGATTTTAGGATTTTCATTCAGCACTTCATTCCGGATGACATGTTTATGGGCGATTCCCTACGGTCTGGGTGCCGGAAGCATAGATGCCGCACTGAATAATTATGTGGCACTGCACTACGCAAGCCGCCACATGAGCTGGCTGCATTGCATGTGGGGAGTGGGAACAATCATCGGGCCGTATGCAATCGGTTTTGGGCTGACCAATGGTTTTGGATGGGAAGGTGGATACAAAAGCGTCTTTGCTATCCAGACAGTTCTGACAATTATTTTATTTATGAGCTTACCATTGTGGAAGAAAACAGCAACTGATAATATGCCTGATAAAGAAAATTCAGACAGCACGGGCGTTTTGTCATTGAAGCAGATCTTGCAGATACCGGGAGCAAAACAGATTATGCTTACCTTTTTCTGCTATTGTGCGTTAGAAGCTACAGCGTTTCATTGGGCCAGCAGCTATATGGTATTACATAAAGGCATTCCGGCAGAAACAGCGGCTAATTATGCCAGTCTGTTCTTTATCGGTATCACAATCGGCAGAGCAATCAATGGATTCCTGACAATGAAATTTACAGATTCCCAAATGATACGTGCCGGTCAGACTGTGATCGCTGTAGGAATCGTCGTCATGCTGTTGCCGTTGGGGAATATCGTAACATTGGCAGGGCTCATTCTCATAGGCCTGGGATGTGCGCCCATCTATCCATGTATTATCCACTCCACACCTGAACATTTTGGGGCGGATAAATCACAGGCATTGATTGGAGTGCAAATGGCAAGTGCCTATGTGGGCAGCTGTCTGATGCCGCCTTTGTTTGGATTGGTTGCAAACTATATTAGTGCTTCCTTGTTTCCGGTGTACCTGATCGTTTTTCTGGTGCTCATGATTCTGGCGCACAACTCTTTGATAAGAGAGTAATATGTTAATAACATTTCACTTGCCTTAGAAGAGACTTTATAATATACTGAATCTATAAACAACCATGCTTTCGACTTAGAATGATTGCGTGGCAGGGAGGAATGTATAGAAACATGAGTAAATATTCTATCGGTATTGATTATGGCTCATTATCAGCAAGAGCGATATTGATTGATTTAAGTAACGGAGAGGAAGTAGCTACTTCCGAATTTGTTTATCCCCATGCGGTTATGCCAAGAGATTTTTTCCCGGGCATTACGCTGGATAAGACGGCAGCGCTGCAGCACCCGCAGGATTATCTGGATGCGCTGCATCATACTTTAAATGAATTGATTACTGAGACCAAGGTAAATATTGATGACATTGTGGGTCTGGGAATTGATTTTACTTCCTGTACGGTACTGCCTGTCACAGAAGATGGCACACCGCTTTGCTTCCTGGACAAGTATAAGAACAACCCTCATGCTTATGTGAAGCTCTGGAAGCATCACGGCGGCCAGAAAGAAGCAGATGAGATTACCAGGGTTGCACTGGAGCGAAAGGAAAGCTGGCTTTCCGGTTATGGGAACAAGGTTTCTTCCGAGTGGCTTTTCCCCAAGCTTTTAGAAGTGTTACATAAGGAACCTGAACTTTATCAGGAAGCCGACAAGTTTGTAGAGGCAGGGGACTGGCTTGTATGGCAGATTACAGGTCAAAAGGTCCGTAACAGCTGCATGTCCGGTTTTAAGGCATTTTGGAATAAGAGAGAGGGGTATCCCTCTCATGAATTCTGGGGAAGCCTGCAGAAAGAATTTGAATATGTGATTGAAGAGAAGATGGCCGGGGAAGTAATCCCTACCGGTACGAAAGCCGGAGAGATCACCGAATATGGAGCCAAGCTTACCGGTTTGAAACCCGGAACGGCAGTTTCAGCGCCTGTTATCGATGCACATGCCGCATTGCCTGCTGCAGGTATCGTAGACGAGGGCAAGTTTCTGATGGTGATCGGAACCTCTACCGGCCATATTGTATTGAACAAAGAAGAGAAGAAGGTAGATGGAATCTGCGGCATTGTCACGGATGGCATCATACCGGGATATGTGGCTTATGAATCAGGTCAGGCCTGTGTGGGTGATAATTTTGCCTGGTTCATGAAGAATTGTGTGCCGGAAAGTTATGAGATAGAAGCCAGAAAATGCGGTAAGAATATCTTCCGGTATGTGACGGATAAAGCTGCACAGCTTGAGGTAGGAGAAAGCGGAATCGTTGTGCTTGACTGGTGGAATGGAAATCGTTCTCCTCTTGGCGACTTTGATCTGTCGGGAATGATCTTGGGACTGACTCTTCAGACGAAGCCGGAGGAAATCTTCCGTGGAATTATGGAAGCCACTGCCTTTGGTACCAGAGCCATCATGGACTTATTCCTTGAGAATGGCGTGCGTATTGATGAGGTATATGCAGCTGGCGGTATTTCCCGGAAGAATCCTTTCATGATGCAGATGTACGCAGATGTCCTTGGAAAAGATGTTAAGATTACCAAGACTACCCAGGCCGGGGCAAAGGGAAGTTCTATCTTTGCATCGGTGGCAGGCGGTTATTTTGCAACGATTCAGGAGGCAGCAGATGTCATTGCAGACAAGTGTGATCTGATTTACCATCCTAATAAAGAAAACAGTGAAAAATACCGGAGACTCTATCAGGAGTACGTGAAACTGACAGAGTATTTTGGAAAGGGTGGAAATGATGTCATGAAGCGATTAAATTCTTTTGTTAAAGAAAATTAAATCTCACTTATCCGGGTATCACCCCGATACTATTTAAGCGGGCAGGTTTATAGGAGGAAACAGTTTATGAAAAAGATAAAGTTACTTACGTCTGTGCTTTCATTGGCTTTGACAGCCAGCCTTTTCACAGGCTGCAGCAACGGCAGTAATACGGGGAATGGCACTGGGAAAGACACAGCAAAAGATATAAATTCTGTCACCCCACAGCCCACTGACAACCCCTACGGTCTGCGTGACAACATAGAGGACGGTGCCATCCTGCACTGTTTCTCCTGGTCCTTCCGCACCATAGAAGAGACTCTGGAAGACATCGCCATGGCGGGCTATTCGGCCATCCAGACATCACCTATCAACGCCTGCTATGACGGCGGCAATGCGGGAATGGACCTTTACGGACAGGGGAAGTGGTACTACCATTATCAGCCAACAGACTGGACTATCGGCAACTACCAGTTGGGTACCAGGGAAGAATTCATTTCCCTTTGTGAGGCAGCAGACGAATACGGTATTAAAGTAATCGTAGACGTGGCTCCGAACCACACAACTACCGCTACTGATGCCATTTCCCAGGATTTCCTGGATGCAGTAGGTGGTCTGGACAACATGTATCATTCTGACGGCAAGACCTCAATCGTGGATTATACTGACAGAACCCAGTGCACCTTGCGGGCAGTGGGTGGTCTTTACGATGTCAACACCGAGAATCCGGATTTCCAGGATTACTTTATAGCATTTTTGAATGACTGTATTGCATGCGGTGCCGATGGCTTCCGTTACGATACAGCGAAACATATCGGGCTGGAGGATGACCCTCAAGATAACAAAAAGCAGAAAAATAATTTCTGGGACAGAGTCACCACAGAAGTAGACAAGGCAGACGAACTTTTCCTGTATGGTGAGGTTCTGCAGGATGGCGGCGAGAGAATCGCAGATTATATTGAAGAAATCGGTGCTACCACAGCCAGTGCATACGGGGAGAGAGTCAGAGCATCCTTTACCACGGCAGTCATGAAAGCTGATCTGCTTACAGATTTAAGGATTGGTGATGCTGAGCCTAATGTAGTGACCTGGGTAGAATCCCATGACAATTATACCGGTGACGGTACTGCTAAGACTGTAGATAATGAGGAAATCAAACTTGCCTATGCCTTTATCACAGCTCGCGCAGAGGGAACGTCGCTGTTCTTCTCAAGACCTTACGGGGCAACAGGTGATAATATGTGGGGTACCTTTAATAAAATCGGCATGGCAGGTGATAATCTGTACAAAGATGATGTCGTAGTAGCTGCCAACAGATTCCGCAATGCCATGGCAGGATTGCCTGAAAATATCTTTAATCCTGACAAGAATGAGCGTGTAGTCTGCCTGGAACGCGGTACCAAGGGACTGCTTTTGATCAATGCTGACAGAGAGGAATATTCTTTTAAGATACAGACTGCGTTGGAAGACGGCACATATGTGAACCGCTGTGATGGAATAACCGAATACACAGTAAAGAAAGGCAAGCTGACAGGAACCTTGCCTGCCAAAGGAATTATGATTCTCTGCAACGATGGATTTGTAGAACTTGCTGAGCCTGCAAGTGTAAAGGTAGCTGACGTGACGACCTCCTATATTATCGGAGATGCTCTGGATGTGTCATTGGTAGCTGAGAATACCGCTAAGGCAACCTATTCCATCAATGATGGAGAGTCAATTTCATTTGCAGACGGTGATGTGATTTCCATCGGCGAAGGTGCGGAAGAATCAGAAATCATCAAGCTGACCTTAAATGGAGAGAATACGGAAGGAAATAAGACTTGTATCTCCTACTTGTTTAAAAAGCAGGGTAAAGTAATGGCAGGCACAAAGATTTATTTTGAGAAGCCGGAAAGCTGGGGAGACAAAATCAGCGCCTATGTTTATGATGAAACTTCCTATACCGGTGTGAAAGAAAACAGCAAGTGGCCGGGCGCAGCCATGACGGTGGAAGAAGACGGTACTTACAGCTATACCTTTGAGGAAGAATGGATTGCACCTCTTGTTATCTTTACTGATGGCACAAACCAGTCCAACGGTAAGCTGGAACCGGGTGCAGAGGTGCTGGCAGATAAGCTGTATACGGTAGAGTAAAAGAAATGAGTAAATGAGCAGCAACGTAAAAATTGCTGCTCATTTTGGACGGGAGGGAAAATGAAGCAACAGATTTTAATCGTAGATGACGAGCGAGAAGTAGCAGACCTGCTGGAGCTTTTCCTGCAGAACGAAGGCTACCAGGTACATAAATTATACGACAGTGCTCAGGCACTTGCCTGTGTGGAGACAAGCAATATTGACCTTGCAGTACTGGATATCATGATGCCCGGTATGGATGGCTTTGCACTGTGCAGAAAGATTCGCGAAAAATACTTTTTCCCTGTCATCATGCTTACCGCCAAAGTAGAGGACACGGATAAAATCGCTGGATTGATGCAGGGAGCAGATGATTACATCACCAAGCCCTTTAATCCATTAGAGGTAGTGGCGCGTATCAAATCCCAGCTGCGCCGATACACCCGTTATAACCCAAAAGCCTCGGAAGATATTGACATCCGGGGCTTATACATGAACCGCGGCACTCATGAGTGCCGACTATATCAAAAGCCGCTGGAGCTGACCCCCACGGAGTTCGATATCCTATGGTACTTGTGTGATAACAGAGGACGGGCGGTGCCCTCGGAAGAACTTTTTGAGGCAATCTGGGGAGAAAAATCTCTGGAAAGTAATAATACGGTCATGAACCATATCGGTAAGATTCGGGAGAAAATGAAAGAGTCCTATAGGAATCCAAAGTTTATTAAGACGGTGTGGGGAATCGGGTATATGATAGAAGAATAAAGGAGGGATACCTTTGGAAAAGAAGTTGATGCGTAGGGTAAGCGATAAGATATTGCGTGACAGCCTGATTTATACAGTAGTGCTTTTGCTTATATTGATAGTCGGATATGTTCTGGGAAATTCAGTGATCTGGCATGGAGATGAGCCATTGTACTCATTGCTACATTGGGTGTCAGAAAATGCAATATTATCCGGAGTGATTCTCTGGATTGTTGGCTTATTCGCCATTATGATCCGCTATTTATATTATCTGGGAGGGCTGATTGAGACGATGTCACGGTCCACAAGGCAGATTTTGAAAGAAGATGACACTCAAATCGAGCTTCCGGAGGAGCTTGCTGCCGTACAGCTGGAACTGAATGATGTAAAGAACCAGATACGGCTCAGCAGATTTCAGGCCAAAGAAGCAGAACAGCGAAAGAACGATCTCGTGGTCTACCTGGCTCATGATTTAAAGACACCGTTGACCTCAGTGATAGGGTATCTCATGCTTTTACAGGAAGAACATGATATTTCAGAGGAAGTGCGCCGCAAGTATCTGGATATCGTGGTGAGAAAGGCAGAACGCTTGGAACAGCTGATCAACGAATTCTTTGAAATTACCAGGTTCAATCTGACCAGCATGGAGCTTGAGAAAAGCAGGGTAGATTTTGGGCGGCTGCTGGAGCAGACCGTTTATGAATTCGCCCCCATGCTGGGAGAAAAGGGCCTGACTTGCAGATTGGAGGTACCTCAGGACTTGACGATACTTTGTGATGCAGATAAGATGCAGAGGGTAGTGGACAACTTGCTCAGAAACAGTATTCTTTACGGTTATGAGGGGACGGAAATCGTGGTTTCAGCCACGATAGAGAAGGCTGACAGGATGACTCTGACTTGCACCAACCATGGTCCGACTATTCCGGGAGAGAAGCTGGAACGCATATTCGACCAGTTCTATCGCCTGGACAGTGCCCGCAGTACCAGCACCGGTGGTTCCGGTCTTGGACTGGCGATTGCCAGAGAAATTGTGCGACTCCATGGCGGCATCATCGTGGCCGACAGTAAAGAAGAAGTAACTTCTTTTAGTGTAGAATTACCTTTATAATAATTTGTCGCGTAAGTCGGATTAAAGCTTGCGCGACTTCTTACACCGAAATTTAGAATTCTTCATAAAATCTTAATAAATCTTAGAGAAATCAACAGAGATTTTGTGTCCCGAATGATTTATACTTTGACTTGTCAACACGCAGGAGGGATGGCAGAAATGAGAAGAGATGACAGCAAGGAATTGAATATCATAGAAGTGTCTCATACAGACAAAGCGCGCTCAACGCAGCCGCAAACGAAGGTGCAGAGAGCTTCAGCACAGGCAGAACACCGCAGGCGTAACCAGCGTATCCGCCAGATACGCAAGAAGAAAAAATTGGCAAGAATCAGATTGTTCAAACGATTGTGCAGTATTGCCGTAATAGTCCTGCTAGCTGTAGGAATCATGAAATTAGTTAATTTTTCATACAAATTACAGGAAGAACGTGAGCAGAAAGCGTCGGGGCAGAGTCAGTCAGCGTTCGAGTGGACTGGTACATCGGAAGCGGTTATTCAACAGGCACTTAATGAGCTCCTTGAAAAAAATGAAGAGGCGGAAGATTTTGTTAAAAGCTACAAAGACAGAGACAAGTATCTGGATCAGCCTATAGACTTAAGCACAGATTATGAAGAGGGCCAGGTTCCGCTTCTTATTCAGTGGGACAAGCGCTGGGGCTATGATGCATACGGTGACAGTATCATAGGACTGGCAGGCTGTGGTCCTACCTGCCTGACCATGGCGTATCTGTATTTTACAGGAGACACCTCAGTGAATCCGCGTATCGTGGCACAATTTGCAGATAGTAACGGTTACCACACGGTGGAGGGTACCAGCTGGAGCCTGTGGACGGACGGCGCCGGAAAGCTGGGACTCACCGGCAGTGAACTTCCTTTGGATGAAAACCGTATAAAAAGTGCGCTGGACAACGGTGGGGTAATCGTTTGTAGTATGCGTCAGGGAGATTTTACCACCACAGGACACTATATTCTGCTTCGGGGTTATGATGAAAATGGTTTCTTTGTCAACGACCCGAACCGCAGGCAGAACAGTGAGAAGCAGTGGAGTTACGAGACGTTAAAGGGGCAGATTAAGAATCTTTGGGCACTTTATGAATAAGAAGCCGCTCACAAGCTTGCGTTTCCGTGAGTTAAGTAGTATGATACTACTAAAAAGAAATACGGAAGCGACAGGAGTGTGAAGACATGAGAGAACTCAGCACCAGAACAGCTAACTTTACCGATTCCGTCATCCGACGGATGACCAGAATCGCCAATAGATACGGAGCAGTAAATCTGTCCCAGGGATTCCCCGACTTTGATCCGCCGGTGGAGATCACAGATCGTCTCGCTGAAATTGCAGGAAAAGGCCCTCACCAGTATGCCCTGACCTGGGGCGCCCAGAATTTCAGGGAAGCTCTGGCTAAGAAGCAGGAACATTTCAGCGGAATGAAGGTGGATCCTGACACAGAAATTGTAGTTACCTGCGGCAGCACAGAGGCCATGATGGCAGCCATGATGTCGGTGACCAATCCCGGGGATAAGGTAGTGATTTTTTCGCCCTTTTATGAAAATTATGGCGCGGACACCATACTTTCCGGAGCAGAGCCCATCTATGTACCGCTGGTACCTCCTTCCTTCTCCTTTGATGCCGCGCAGTTGGAAGCAGCTTTTAAAGAGGGAGCCAAGGCACTGGTACTGTGCAATCCTTCCAATCCCTGCGGTAAAGTATTCACTTTAGAAGAGATGCAGACCATTGCAGATCTGGCAATCAAGTACGATGCTTATGTGATTACAGATGAGGTCTATGAGCATATTATTTATGAGCCTTATAAACATGTGTACATGGCGACTTTACCCGGCATGCGGGAGCGGACCATTATCTGCAATTCCCTGTCCAAGACCTATTCTATTACAGGATGGCGTTTGGGATACGTCATTGCAAGTCGTGCCATTATTGATCGTGTAAAGAAAGTCCATGATTTTCTGACGGTAGGTGCGGCTGCACCACTAATGGAAGCAGCAGTTACAGGATTGTGCTTTGATGACAGTTATTATAAGGGGCTGCAGGCTCACTATACCCATATGCGAGATCTGTTTGTAGGAGGCCTGAAAGAACTTGGCTTTACCATCACAGAGCCCCAGGGCGCGTACTATGTGCTGATGGATGTATCGGAATTTGGTGTGAAAGATGATGTGTCATTCTGCGAATGGATGGCAGAGCATGTTGGTGTGGCAGCGGTGCCCGGTTCCAGCTTTTTCAGAGAGGATGTGCATCACCTGGTACGCTTCCATTTTGCAAAGAAGGACGAGACGCTGGAGGAAGCGCTTGGCAGACTTGCTTTTTTGAAAGAGAAAGCAAAATCAGCAGAGAATGTAATCTGGAAGTAATACGGCAGCTTCATACGGGCTATGGCTGAACTGTAACCGGATTTTACCGGAATGTTCCAGCGTTGAGGAATAAATATTTTTCGCAATAAAAATGTCATATTTTAAGTTCAATACAGCTCTACTGTGGTAGAATAAAAGAAAAAAGTTTACGCAATGGAGCTGAAATTAATGACAAGAGAAGAAAAGAGAGCAAGGAA
>JAGAUD010000010.1 GCA_017620975.1 Lachnospiraceae bacterium
AAACTTCAAAAAATTACTTGACATACATAAATGAATGTGGTAAAGTAATAGATGCCTTGCAGAGATGGCGGAATTGGCAGACGCGCACGGTTCAGGTCCGTGTGGTAGCAATACCATGAGGGTTCAAGTCCCTTTCTCTGCACTAGATGAAAGCTTTCAACTGAAGTTGAAGGCTTTTTGTTTTATGTATTAAAAATTTCTATAATCTTACAAATTTTTCTGTACAGTGATAGTAATCCCGGGTACAATAGGAATATGATGAGATGTAAAAATGTGCGGCAGTTGGGAAGAAAGACCGGTAAGCTGCCGGATGGTTTGGAAAAAGGTAAAAATGGCAATCAGAGATCAGGCATATATACGAAAAGATTGGTACAAGCTGGATTTGTCAGCGATCGTGTATCCTACGCTGCAGCGAAGAGATTTTTCGCCGGTATACAGGCTTTCCGTTCTTTTAAAAGAAGAAGTAGATCCTGACATTTTGCAAAAAGCAGTGGATATGACCATGCCCAGATTCCCTACGTATAAAGCGGCTATCTGTAAAGGGTTGTTCTGGCGGTATCTGGAGCCCAATAACAGGCCGGGGCCGTTTGTACAGCCGGATGTGAAGAATCCCTGTCAGCCTATGTATTTTAAGGCAAATAACAGATACCTGGTACGGTTTTATTATTATCGCAACAGGTTGTCTCTGGAAGCCCATCACAGCCTGGGAGATGGAACAGGCGGAATGTGCCTGCTGCAAACGGTGACATCAGTTTATTTGAAACTGAAAGGGCATCCCATAGAGTTTGACAGGGAGAAAGAAAAAGAGCTATTCGTGCTGGATATTGAGGAGCAGCCGGATCCGGAAGAGTTGGAAGATGCGTACATGAAGTATGCCAACGCCAAGGTCTGTCCGCCCAGACCGGGAGAGAAGACTTATCGGGTGAGAGGGACCAAGGAGACTTTTTATACTTTGAATATCATAGATGGGATTATGTCGTCATCGGAAGTCATGGCTGTGGCAAAAAGGTATAATGCCACGATTACAGAGTATCTGAATGCGGTGCTTCTGTATGCATTGTTGAAAAAGCAGGAGACGGATCGGCGCATCAGGCTGCGTCCGGTAAAGATTGCCATGCCGGTGAACTTGAGGAGATTTTTCCCATCGAAGACGCTTAGGAATTTTATTACCATGATTTATCCGGGTATAGACCCCAGGCTTGGAGAATATAGCTTTGAGGAAATCGTGACTCATGTGCATAATTATATGCGCTATTATATAAATGAAAAATTTCTGCGGGGAGATATTACTACCAATGCAGCTACTCAGCGCAATCCTTTTATTCGGGTGGTGCCGCTGTTTATTAAGGATTTCGTGGTGAAGCTTTTTTATACCCGGGTGCAGGATCATAATTCCTCGGCGGGGCTGACTAATATGGGGGCGCTAAAGGTGCCCCAATGCATGAAGCCCTATATCGAGCGGTTCGATATTTGTATGGGGCAGCCATTTTCATCCCGGACCAATTGCGCTATCATCAGCTTTGAGGATGTGTTGACTATTAACTTTGCCAGCAGTATCATTGAGGCTGATGTGGAGCGGTATTTCTTCCGCAAACTTGTTCGGGATGGTATTCATGTAAAAATAGAAAGTAATCGTGAGATGGAGTTGGAGGTGTAGAGTAATGTCTTATTGTGTGAATTGTGGTGTGGAGCTTGAGAAATCCTTAAAGAAATGTCCGCTTTGTAATACACCGGTGCTGAATCCCAGGGAGATTATGGGGGATCATGATAAGCCGTTTGGTGCGCCGTCTCCTTTTCCGGAGGAGAAAGGACAGGTGGAAGTGGTAAAACGTAAAGATGTGGCGATTCTTTTGACTACGGTGGTAGTAGCTACAGCAGTAGTCTGTGGATTGTTGAACCTGTTGGTATTTCCGGCAACACCATGGTCCCTGGCCATTATCGGCGGATGTGCTTTGCTGTGGGTGATTTTGATCCCAGTGGCGATTTATACCAACCAGGCAGTCTACACGTCTATCTTGCTGGACGGCCTGGCACTTGGAATTTATCTGTATCTTTTGACGTATATGACGCCGGGAAATGTCTGGTTCCGAAAGCTTGGCCTGCCTATTGTGGTATTGGTTACGGTGGTCATTGAACTTTTTGTGCTTTGCCTGCGGAAGCTGCCCAGATCTTTTTTGACCATGGCGCTGTATGCATTTTCGGCACTGGCTGTTCTGTGCATTGGGCTGGAAATCCTGATTGACCGATTCGTGAGGGAGGAAGTGATGCTGGGCTGGTCAGCGATTGTGCTGACAGTGTGCATCATTGTTGACGTTACGATCATTACGTTGCTTTCCAGAAAGCAGCTGCGGAATGCGGTGAGGAGAAGATTGCATTTTTAGCGATTGAACGAGCGGGCTTTTTGTTTGAGACTGGAGGATGAATGAAAGAAACGAAGAAAAATCAAAACTTGCTGCAGATAATTAAACGAGTACACGGTATGGTAGATAATACGGATATTGAAAAGTGCAGGCAGTCTCAGGAGCATATTGGTGCGATTCTGAGTAATTCGAAAGAGCTTTCTTACCGGGAGGTAGATATTGATGGAATGTATGGAGAGTGGGTTAGTGTGAATCGCCCTCATATGAAGAAATATGTCATCTTGTATTGTCACGGCGGTGGATTTTCCACAGGAAGCAGCGTGTATGCAAGGACGTTGACCTCCAAATTGGCCATGTCTACCTCTATGGATGTGCTTAGCTTTGACTATGGGTTGGCTCCGGAGCATCCTTATCCGGCAGCCCTGGAGGATGCCGTAAAAGCCTGGAATTATCTGATGCTTTTAGGATACGGAGCCAGAGATGTGATTGTAGCGGGAGATTCTGCCGGAGGAAATCTGGCGCTTGTGCTGACTTTTTGGCTGAAAGAGCAAAAGCGTCTGCTTCCCGGGGGATTGGTGCTTTTGTCGCCTTGGACTGACTTAACTTCCTCGGGAAAGTCCCATGAGGTGAGAGCGGAAATGGATCCCGTACTGGATGAAGAATATTTGAACCGCATGATAAAGGCCTATGCGGAGGGACAGGAATTAAGAGATCCTTTTATTTCTCCGCTGTTCGGGGAGTTTGATGGATTTCCGTCTACTTATATCCAGGTGGGAGAAAATGAGATTCTGCTGAGCGATTCCACTCGCCTGCACAAGAAGATGGTGGAGGCTAATGTGCCTGTGAGACTGGAACGGTTTGAGGGAATGTGGCATGTATTTCAGATGTCGCCTTTTAAGATTGCTTATGATGCCATGGAGCGTATTGCAGAGTTCATTTTCGAAATTTGTCGATAAAGAAAAAAAGGAATTTCGGGATTTCCACAGAATATTGATAATAAGAGTGTTGGATTGGTTTCTTATGGCCGGTACGGGTACGGCTGTTTGGAGGTCGGTATGACAATTAGAGAAAGTCTGGAATTACGTGAGAAGGAGATATTGAGTCCCTATGCCATGTTCAGCGTGGACTCCAAGGGGCGTGTCAGACCTGAGAATCAGGATGATATCAGGCCTGTTTTTCAAAGGGACAGGGACAGAATCATCCATTGTAAAGCATTCCGAAGGCTGAAAGATAAGACGCAGGTGTTCCTTACGCCGGAAGGAGACCATTATCGGACGCGTCTGACCCATACGCTTGAGGTATCGCAGAATGCAAGAACAATAGCCAAAGCCCTGAGACTTAATGAAGAGCTGGTGGAAGCCATTGCCCTGGGACATGATCTTGGGCATACACCCTTCGGGCATGCAGGGGAGCGAGCGCTCAACCGGGTGTGTCCTTATGGGTTTGAACATAGCTCCCAGAGCGTGCGCACTGTAGATAAGCTGGAGAAGAACGGCAATGGACTGAATTTGACTTACGAGGTGCGGGATGGTATTCTGAACCATCAGACGATCGGTAAGCCGCATACCCTGGAAGGGAAAGTAGTGCGGCTGTCGGATAAGATTGCTTATATCCATCACGATATGGATGATGCTGTGCGGGCAGGTATCTTAAAGGAAAGTGATGTGCCGAAGGACATCAGAGAGATTCTGGGGGATACGCCCAACAAGCGGCTGAGTTGTTTCATCCATGATGTTATCGTTACCAGCATGGACAGGAATGATATCCGGATGTCGGATACGGTTGGAGATGCCATGAAACGGCTGCGCCAGTTCATGTTCGACAGGGTATATCAGAATCCGGAGGCCAAGAGCGAGGAGGGCAAGGCGGAGATGCTGATGGAGACACTATATCAGCATTTCCTGAAGAATCTGGATGACCTTCCGGATGAGCACCTGAAGCTTTTATCTGAAGGAGAGCCCAGGGAAAAGGTGGTTTGCGATTATGTGGGTGCCATGAGTGACAGGTTTGCCATTGCTACTTATGAAGAAATCTATATTCCCAAATCATGGCCTTGTTAATGTAGGAATAGATAAGGAGTTGTTACTTAATGTTTTATCCGGAAGAGCTTGTGGAAGAAGTCAGAATGAAGAACGATATCGTGGATGTGATTTCCGGATATGTCAGGCTGCAGAAGAAAGGGAGCAACCATTGGGGGTTATGCCCTTTTCATAATGAGAAATCACCATCCTTTGCGGTGTCCGGGAACAAGCAGATGTACCACTGCTTTGGCTGCGGTGTCAGCGGGAACGTGTACACGTTCATCATGAGTTATGAAAATTATACATTTCCGGAGGCAGTGAAGATGCTGGCAGGCCGGGCGGGGGTAAATCTGCCGGAAGTGGAATACACGGAGGAGATGCGCCGCAAGGAGAATAAGCGTGCCAGACTTTTAGCGGTCAATAAGGAAGCTGCCAAGTTCTTTTATTATCAGCTGCGTACTCCGCGCGGAGAGATTGGTTTGCAGTATCTGAAGAAGAGGGAACTGACCGAAGAGACCATGAAGAAGTTCGGGCTGGGCTATGCCGGGAAGAACGGCACGGATCTGGTACAATATCTTAGACAGAAAGGATTTGAAGATGAACTGATCAAGGAAGCAGGGCTTGCCGGTTTCTCGGAGACGAGAGGACTTTCCAGCCAGTTCTGGAACAGGGTCATGTTCCCAATCCAGGATATTAACCACCGTGTCATCGGTTTCGGAGGAAGAGTCATGGGAGACGGTGAACCCAAGTATCTGAACTCTCCGGAGACACCTGTTTTTGATAAAAGGAGAAATTTGTACGGGATGAATTTTGCCCGTACTGCCCGCAGCGGGAATATTATCCTCTGCGAGGGTTATATGGATGTCATCGCCATGCAGCAGGCAGGCTTTACTCAGGCGGTAGCCAGTCTGGGCACCGCGTTTACTTCGGAGCAGGCAAGTCTTCTGCACCGCTATACCGAGAATGTGCTGTTGGCTTACGACAGTGACGGTGCCGGTGTGAAAGCGGCACTTCGGGGCATAGGTATTTTGAGGGAAGCGGGTTTGTCGGCCAAGGTCATCAACATGCAGCCGTACAAGGATCCGGATGAATTTATGAAAAATCTGGGAAAAGATGCTTTCCAAGAGCGAATAGACCAGGCAGAGAACAGCTTTTTCTTCGAAATCAGAATATTGGAGAGAGGTTATGACTTGAAGGATCCCGAGTCCAAGACCAGGTTCTACCGGGAGATTGCCAAGAAGCTGTGCAGCTTTTCAGAAGAGGTGGAACGGGAGAATTATCTGCAGGCGGTGGCAGAGAAATATGCCGTCGGCGCAGACAATCTGCGGAAGCTTGTGATCGGATATGCTTCTCAGACAGGGCTTGTGCGGCCGATAGAGCGGCCGAAATCCGGGGTGCAGCAGAAGAACTCTCCTCAGGAGAGCAGGAAGAAGTCTCAGAGGCTTTTATTAACCTGGATGACGGACGAGCCCGGTGTCTATCAGAAAATCAAACGATATATCTCCCCGGAAGATTTTACCGAGGATTTATATAAACAGGTTGCTGTCAGGCTGTTTTCAGATCTGGACAAAGGCAACTACAATCCGGCGGGCATCATTAGTATGTTTACGGATGAAGAGGAGCAGAGGGAGGCTGCTTCCCTGTTCAATACCAATCTGCCGGCGCTGGAGACGAAGCAGGAGAAGGAAAAAGCATTCCGCGATATTCTGCTTGCGGTAAAGCGTAACAGCTATGAATATTATACATCAAAGCTGGGGACAGATGTGAATGCGCTGAAACAGGTAATTGAGGGCAAGAAAGCACTGGAAGAGCTTGCAAAAGCGCATATTTCACTGGATTAAGGTTAAAATGATACAATAGGAAGGATGGAACCACGAAAATGGATGAAAACACACAGGCAAAATTTGAACAGAAGGTAAAAGATCTTCTGGCTATGGCGAAAAAGAAGAAAAATGTGCTGGAATATCAGGAAATAAGCGATTTTTTCTCAGACATGCCCCTGGAGGAGGAACAGTTCGAGAGGATTCTGGATGCACTGGAGCAGAGTAATGTAGATGTGCTGCGTATCACCGAGGAGGATGATCTGGGGGATGAGCCTATTATCCTGTCTGAGGAAGATGATCTGGACGTTGAAAATCTGGATCTGAGCATCCCTGAGGGCATCAGTCTGGAAGACCCGGTTCGTATGTATCTGAAGGAAATCGGTAAGGTGCCCCTTCTGAGCGCTGAGGAAGAAATCGAACTGGCTAAGAGAATGGAGCTGGGTGACCAGGATGCCAAGAAGAGGCTGGCTGAAGCCAACTTGCGTCTGGTAGTCAGCATTGCCAAGAGATATGTTGGACGCGGTATGCTTTTCCTGGATCTGATTCAGGAAGGTAACCTGGGTCTTATTAAAGCTGTAGAAAAATTTGATTATCGGAAAGGATATAAGTTCTCTACTTATGCTACCTGGTGGATCCGTCAGGCGATTACAAGAGCTATTGCAGATCAGGCCAGAACCATCCGTATTCCTGTGCATATGGTGGAGACTATTAACAAGCTGATTCGCGTTAGTCGTCAGCTGCTGCAGGAGTTGGGAAGAGAACCGTCTCCTGAGGAGATTGCTGACGAGATGAACATGCCGGTAGAGCGTGTGCGTGAAATTTTGAAGATCAGCCAGGAGCCTGTGTCTTTGGAGACTCCTATCGGTGAAGAGGAGGACAGCCATCTGGGTGATTTCATTCAGGATGACAATGTACCGATACCTTCTGATGCTGCTGCATTTACCTTGTTAAAAGAGCAGCTGGTAGAGGTTCTGGGAACTTTGACAGAGAGAGAGCAGAAAGTGCTTCGTCTGCGTTTTGGTCTGGATGATGGACGTGCCCGTACCCTGGAGGAAGTTGGTAAGGAATTTAATGTTACCCGTGAGCGTATTCGTCAGATCGAGGCCAAGGCACTCAGAAAGCTTCGTCATCCCAGCCGCAGCCGTAAGCTGAAGGATTATCTGGATTAAGCGGGCGCGGGTGAAGCTATGAGCAGCGAAAAAAAAGCGGACAGCGGCAAGGTGATGAGAAAAGAAGTGGAGCTTTCTGCCAGGTTAAAAGCACTGGCTGACATGGTGACACCCGGTAACAGGGTCTGTGATGTGGGCTGTGACCACGGTTATCTGTCCATTTATCTGGTACAGAAGAAGATCAGTCCCCGTGTAATCGCCATGGATGTCCGGACAGGCCCTTTGTCAAGATGTACGGAGCATGTCATGCAATATGGGCTGGAGCAGTACATAGAGCAGAGGCTGTCGGACGGACTGGAAGCGCTTGCTCCCGGGGAGGCAGACACGGTTGTCTGTGCCGGAATGGGCGGCAGGCTGATGCAGGCCATCCTCACAAGGCAGCAGGAGACTGCAAAAAGCTTAAAGGAATTGATTCTGCAGCCGCAGTCGGAGGTCATGGCTTTCAGGGAATTCTTAAGAAGTCAGGGATATCGGACTGTGGAAGAGAATATGATTGAAGAGGAAGGAAAATTCTATCCCATGATGAAGGTGGTTCCGGGGGAGACGCCTATTCCTTGTGAGAATCCTCTTTATGACAGATTTGGGGAACTTCTGTTAAAAGAAGCGAATCCGGTGCTCCTGCGTTTCCTGGAATATCGCAAATGTGTGCTTATGACAATTCGGAAAAGTGCCTGCGGAGCAGAAGAGAGGGTACGAGATATCGATAGGGAACTTGCAGATATTGACAGTGCATTTGACATGTGTGAGTATAAGTAACTATGTATAGAAAGGTTGGAGAAATGTATGGTTACAGTAACGATAGACGGTAAAGAGAAACAGTACCCGCAGGGGACAACATATGAAGTCATAGCCAATGAGTATCAGGAGCAGTATGGCGGTATGATTGCTCTGGTGGCATCCAATGGTAAGATCAGAGAATTGTTTAAGAAAGCGAAGAAAGATTGTACTGTGACTTTTTTTACATTAAAAGATGATGTGGGCCACAAGACGTACGTGCGTGCGGCTACCATGATGTTCTTAAAGGCAGTGCAGGATCTTTTCGGAAGAGAGAACGCTCAGAAATGCCGGGTGGAATTTACTATAGGAAACGGCTATTATATCAGTGTTGGGGATGCAGCCTTGTCCACAGCTGAGAATGCCGACAGAATCTGCAAACGGATGAAAGAGCTTCAGGACAGCCGGATACCTTTTATGAAAAAGTCCTATCCTCTTGGTGATGCCATGGATCTGTTCAGAGAGCAGGGTATGGAAGACAAGGAGAAACTGTTTCGTTATCGACGCAGTTCATTTGTAAATATCTATGAACTGGACGGTTATTACGATTATTATTACGGGTATATGATGCCTAATACGGGTTATGTGAAATGGTTTGATGTGATAGATTACGAGGGCGGCTTCATGCTGCTTTTGCCTACCAAGAAAGAGCCTTGCAGTGTAGGGCCTTTTAAGGAGCAGAAGAAGCTGTTTGCCACATTAACGGAATCTGAGAAATGGGGCAGGGAAGTGGGTCTGGAGACTGTGGGTGACTTGAACAATCAGATCTGCAGCGGTTCTTTAAGTGATATGATTCTTGTGCAGGAGGCTCAACAGGAGCGTAAAATAGGAGAGATTGCCAAAGATATTGCGGCCAGGGGCGGCGTAAAGTTCGTTATGATCGCAGGACCTTCCTCTTCCGGCAAGACCACATTTTCCCATCGGTTGTCTATTCAGCTGCGTACATTAGGTCTGGTGCCTCATCCTATCGCGTTGGACGACTACTTTGTAAACAGAGAACTGACACCCAGGGATGAGAATGGTGACTATAATTTCGAGTGCCTGGAAGCCATTGATGTCAAACAGTTTAATGAGGATATGAGCAGGCTTCTTAGTGGCGAGACTGTGGAGCTTCCTACCTTTAACTTTAAGACAGGTAAGCGGGAATATAACGGAAAATTCAAGAAGCTGGGGCCGGAGGATATTCTTGTGATAGAGGGTATTCACGGACTGAACGAAAAGACTTCCTATTCTCTGCCCAACGAAAGCAAATATAAGATTTATATCAGTGCTCTTACTAATATTAATATCGATGAACACAATCGGATTCCTACCACGGACGGCAGATTGCTTCGCCGCATGGTCAGAGATGCCCGTACTCGCGGTACCGGTGCCAGAAGAACCATTGAAATGTGGCCTTCCGTGCGCAGAGGCGAAGAAGAGAACATCTTCCCTTTCCAGGAGGAAGCGGATGCTATGTTCAATTCTGTGCTGATTTATGAACTGGCGGTGCTGAAACAATACGCAGAGCCTTTGTTGTTTGGCATCACAAAGGATATGCCGGAGTATTATGAAGCTAAGCGATTACTCAAATTCCTGGAATATTTCCTGGGGGTGAGCAGTGAGCCGATTCCAAACAATTCTATTTGCAGAGAATTCGTGGGCGGTAGTTGTTTCCACGCGTAGTGTGTCACTTGTTTTGGACAGCGACGTTGACAGATTAAAAAGTCTGTGTTAGAATTTTGAAACGTAAGTAGAACAAATAATCGCGGCCGGCGGCGTAAGCTGCCGGGTGAGGAAAGTCCGGGCTTCACAGGGCAGGATGCCGGATAACGTCCGGTGGAGGTGACTCCAAGGCTAGTGCAACAGAAATATACCGCCAGATTTTCTTGAGGAAAGCTGGTAAGGGTGGAAAGGCAGCTTAAGAGACTACCGTCCGTCTGGTAACAGGCGGAGCCATGTAAACCCCATCCGAAGCAAGACCAAAACGAAAACGATAGGCTTGCCCGGCCTGTTTTCAGGTGGGTCGCTTGAAGCGTCTGGTAACAGACGTTCTAGATAGATGATTATTCACGACATAACCCGGCTTACGCTTCTGCTTACATTTAAAAACCCGGTAAAATGGCTGAAAGGCTTGATTTTACTGGGTTTTATTAATTGCAAATGGTGGAAATGTTATGACAAAAAACAGAATAGGTGCTGCTGCCGCTTGGATGATGGCAGTTATTTTACTGCCCGGCTGTACTTTCGGCAATGAGAACACAATAGTAAAAATTGAAGCTCGTCAAACTAAGGAACAGGAGGTTGAGAAAGAGCAAGATGAGAGCATCTCCGGGCAATCTCAGGAAGAGTTGATTTATTTGCCCAATGACACCTTTACTGTAGAAGAACCTGTAAATGAGAATCTGGCCGGACTTTTGCAGGAAAAAGCAGCAGGTGTCATGGTACAGATTAATACAGGAGAACTTATCGGAAGCGGAATTATTTGGAGTATGAATACCCAAAGTATGGTAATCGTCACCGCGGCCCATGTGATAGAAAATGCTCAGAAGCTGGAGATTACTTTGATTGACGGAACGATGCTTGAAAGCCGGAATAACCTCTGGAACTGGAGGACGGTATCAGACTGCGATTTGGGAATTATTACGATTCCTATGGAAGAGATTCCGGAAGAAGCATTATCTGAGTGCAGATATGTTTCTGTAGACAAAGAAGCGTATGACAATCTGCAGACGGAGGACATTATCCTGGTCATGGGCTCACGGGATAGCGTTGCCGGGAATGCCTACGCTGGGAAGCTGGTAGAATCCTGGATCTATATGGAAGATTATACCCAATACATGATGCTTGCCACCACCTATGCCCGGCCGGGCATGTCCGGGGGTGGCGTCTTCGATCAAAACGGACAATTTATAGGTATCCTATCCGGTGCAGACGAACAGGGAAATTTAGCGATTCTCCCCCTAAGCCTTATCTTGCGGGAAGTAGACTGAAAGTTAAAGTTCGCAGGTTGCGACTTTTCCACAGCGGGCACACTACAAATCCCGATTCTCAATGAAAAGAATTTAAGGCAGATAGAATCGAAAAAAGCGAAATATCTATATGCTGATTTTTCCCACGAAGAGGCTTTTGGGGCAGATAGAATCGGACAAAATGAAGCATTTATATGCCAGAATCCATCTAAAATAGGCATTACCGGCGTATAAAATTAAATAAAGTAAAGTTTTTATCTGCTGCAGCGATGGCTGAATGGTAACTATTAATAAAACTTTCACTATTAGAGATATTGACAATAAAGCCAGAATGGTGGAAAATAAGAAACGATGGCAGAGATGAAGAGCATCGATGCCGATGATAATTGTCTGTGAGGAAAAGCAGCAATATAGTCCCACGGCATCTAACGTATGGGATATGGAAAGGAAATGAAAAAATGACCAAGATTGATGTAGTATCTGGATTTCTTGGTGCAGGTAAGACAACCCTGATCAAGAAACTGTTAAAAGAAGCGCTGAACGGAACCAAAGTGGTTCTGATTGAAAATGAATTTGGTGAGATCGGTATTGACGGCGGATTTTTAAAAGAGTCCGGCATTGAAATCAAGGAAATGAATTCCGGTTGTATCTGCTGCTCACTGGTAGGAGATTTTGGAACCTCTTTAAAGGAGGTGCTGACCACTTATTCTCCTGAGAGAGTATTGATTGAGCCGTCAGGAGTAGGCAAGCTGTCTGATGTTTTAAAGGCAGTGGAAGATGTGGCACAGGATCTGGATGTTGAGGTCAACAGCGCGGTTGCTGTAGTAGATGCTTCCAAATGCAAGATGTATATGAAGAATTTTGGTGAATTCTTCATCAATCAAGTAGAGTATGCCGGTACAATTATTTTGACCCGTGCAGATAAGACTTCTCAGGAAAAGATGAATGCCTGTGTAGAAATGCTTCGTCAGCATAATGATAAGGCAACAATCATTACCACTCCTCTTGATCAGTTGGATGGCAAGACTGTTCTGGAGACGATTGAGGGGACTGACAAACTGGAAGATATGATGAAAGAGATGCTGGAGCATGTGCATGAGGAGCATGACGAGAACTGCACTTGCGGCTGTCATGATCATGAGCATCATCACGACCACGATCATGAACATCACCACAACCATGACCACGAGCATCATCATCACCATGATGAGAACTGCACTTGCGGCTGTCATGATCATGACCATCATCACCATGACCATCACGGCCATCATCATGCAGACGAAGTATTCACCAGCTGGGGTATGGAGACACCCAATACCTACACAGCAGATTGTATGGAAGAAATCCTCACAGCTCTTGACAGCGGAGAATATGGTGTCATCCTGCGTGCTAAGGGAATGGTACCTGCAGGAGACGGTACATGGGTATATTATGATTATGTACCTGAAGAGCATGATATCAGAGAAGGCAAGCCTGCAGTAACCGGTAAGATTTGCGTCATCGGTTCCAATCTGGCAGAAGAGAAGCTTGCAGAACTGTTTGGCAAATAAAGTGCAGATAAATAACTTGAGAAAGGCGGCGCGTATATGAGGCCCGTATATGTAATCAATGGTTTTCTGGAAAGTGGCAAGACAGAGTTCATTTCCTTTACACTGGCACAGCCATATTTTCAGATTAAAGGCAAGACACTGATCCTTCTGTGTGAGGAAGGTGAAGTGGAATATGACGAGGAGTTACTTCGAAAGAGCAGGTCAGTCATAGAGGTGATTGACAGCGAGGAGGAATTTACCCCCAGTCATCTGGTGGAACTTGAGAAGAAGCATAAGCCGGAGCGTATCATTATAGAGTACAACGGAATGTGGAATTATAAAAATATGAAGCTGCCCTGGTACTGGAAGATTGAGCAGCAGATTACTACGATTGACGGTTCTACTTTCCCTATGTATTATACTAACATGCGTTCCCTGCTGGCTGAGATGATCAGAAAATCCGAAATGATTATTTTCAACCGCTGTGATGGCATAACTGATTTGAATACTTATAAACGAAATATTAAAGCGGTAAACCCCAATGCCGATGTTATCTTTGAAGATGCTAATGGAGAAATCGATGAGATTCTGGAAGAGGATCTTCCGTATGATTTGAATCAAGAGCTCATCGAACTGGACAATAACGGATATGGAATCTGGTATCTGGACAGCATGGATCATCTGGAAAGATATATTGGGAAGAAAATCAGATTCACTGCGTTGGTGCTGAAGCCGGAAGAGATGAAAAAAGGATATTTTGTACCGGGAAGAATGGCTATGACCTGCTGTGCTGATGATATGGCATTTCTGGGCTATGCTTGCGAGTATGCAGGTGCTGAGAGCCTGAAGCAGAAGGAATGGGTCGAGGTGACGGCTACAGTGAGTAAGGAATATTGGGAAGATTATAAGGGAGAAGGTCCCGTTCTGCATGCAATCAGCGTAGAGAAGACCAAAGCTCCCAAAGAGGAAATCATCAGTTTTACCTGATAAAACAGGGCCGCTGTAAGTGTTACATGCGGCCTTTTTTCTATCAAATGTGCTGTCCATCTGCGGGAAATTTCAAAATTTTGTTAATGTGAAGGAGAAGAGTATGGAAATATTAGTTGGTGTATTGATACCGTTTATCGGAACCGGTGCAGGAGCTGCCTGTGTCTTTTTCCTGAAAAAGGAAATGGGGCCCAATATACAAAGGGTATTTCTGGGATTTGCAGCAGGCGTCATGGTGGCAGCGTCAGTATGGTCATTGCTCATTCCGGCTATGGATATGTGTGAGGCTATGGGAAAGCTTGCGTTTCTTCCCGCCCTTGTGGGCTTTCTCTTAGGGATAGGTTTCCTGCTGTTAATGGACAGTGTGATACCGCATCTTCATGTAGGAGATGAGAAGCCGGAGGGCATGCCCAGTAAGCTGAAGAGAAGCACTATGCTAATGCTGGCTGTGACACTTCACAACCTGCCGGAAGGTGCTGCCTGCGGTGCTATTTTTGCGGGAATTGTAACAGGAGAAGGTACCGTGACCATGGCCGGAGCAGTGGCCTTGTCTATCGGTATCGCCATTCAGAATTTCCCTGAGGGTGCCATTCTTTCCCTGCCTTTAAGAAGTGAAGGGAAGAGTAAATTGCAGGCATTTGGAATGGGAGCGCTTTCCGGAATTGTAGAACCGATCGGAGCGCTTATTGCTATTGGACTGGCGTCTGTTGTGACTCCGGTACTGCCATATCTTCTGGCGTTTGCGGCGGGCGCCATGATCTATGTTGTGGTGGAAGAATTGATCCCGGAGGCTAGTGAAGGCAGTCATTCCAACATTGGAACCATTGCGTTTGCGCTGGGATTTGCAGTTATGATGGTGTTGGACATTGCGCTTGCCTGACAGAGTATAGAATAAGGAGGTCAATATGGCGATATCATCGGAGAAAGAATTGCAGCAGCTAAGAAGCAGGCTGCATGATTTGGCGCGGAAATCTTTCGGACAGAATATGTTCACTTTTACAGGTTTCCTGGGATTGAGCGAACAGGACATCTTCTGGCAGGAGGAACCGCAGTTAAGATATGCAGGATGTCAATTGTGGGGCGGTGATGAACAGTGTGACAGGAAGATATTACGATTCGGTTCTGCGGAAGAATTTGGATATGAAGAGCCGTTTGCTGTTACAAGTATCCATATTACTCCGCTTGTGGAGAAATTTGCAGATGATTTTTCTCACAGAGATTTTCTGGGAGCATTGATGAATCTGGGGATAGAGCGCAGCACGCTGGGAGACATCAGGGTAGGTCACAGGGAGGCATATTTGTTTTGCCTGGAAAGCATTGCCCCGTTTATCTGTGACAATTTGGAACAGGTAAAGCATACTCATGTGCGCTGCCAAATCGTGACGGAATTAAAGGAACTGCCCAGGGAGGAGCCTGAGACGGTGACGGTGCAGGTGGCTTCAGGGAGAATTGATGCAGTCATTGCAAAAGTATATAATAAATCAAGAAATGATGTATTGGAATTTTTCCGCACAGGTAAGGTATATGTGGGAGGAAGGCTCTGTGAAAATAATTCACGCATGTTGAAAGAACAGGAAATTATAAATGTACGTGGATTTGGAAAATTTGTGTATCTTGGGGTGAAAAATGAAACACGTAAGGGTAAGTTGAGCATTCAGGTGGCTGTTTATCGATAGAGCATCCGAGTGAGAGAAGGAGGCACAACTTATGAATCAGTATTCTATTATCCAGTGGCTGTTTTTCTTTTATTTTTATAGCTTTTTCGGCTGGTGCTTTGAGTCTGCCTATGTATCCATTGGTAAGAAGCGGTTTGTGAACAGAGGATTTATGCGTGGTCCGTTTCTTCCTCTTTACGGAACCGGTGGAATCATGATGCTTTTAGTATCAATGCCATTTCAGGACAATATCTTTATGGTATATGTGGCAGGCTGCCTTGGTGCCACTGTACTGGAATATGTAACAGGAGTAGTCATGGAATCTTTATTTAAAGTACGATACTGGGATTATTCCGACCAGAAATTAAATTTTCAGGGACATATTTGTTTGAGCTCTTCACTGGCATGGGGATTCTTGACAATCTTCATGACGGAAGTGTTACATAAGCAGGTAGAAAAGATCGTAGTTTTGATACCGAATAGTGTGCTGACTTTAATTACGCTGTTTCTCACCGGAGTTATATTTTCCGACTTTGCACTGTCCTTCAAGGCTGCTATGGATCTGCGCGATGTGCTGATTCGGATGGAGAAGGCAAAAGCAGAGCTTATGCGTCTGCAGAAGCGTCTTGATGTAGTGATCGCCGTGACTGAGGAAGAGCTGACGAACCGTAAAGAGGAGTTTTGGGAGGAACTGCTTCAGCGTAAGGAAGACATTTCTGATAATCTGGAGATGAAAGTCGAGGATATCAGGGCGAATATCGAGACTAAGATGGAGAATCTCCGAGACAAAATGTTGGAGCGTCCTTCCGATTATTCTGAAAAGATGAAAGCGGAAATGAAGGAGTTGTTTACGCGATATCGAAGATATGACGATGAAAGAAGAAGCTTGACAACCTTGAAAGATTTCTTCCAGAGAGATCTGATTCGTTCCAATCCCGATATGCGTTCCGTGAAGTTCGAAGAAGCGCTGGAAGAACTGAAAAAGAAAGCAATAAAACGCCGTTCACAAAAAGACAGCGAGAAAGAAGAATAAATGAAAAGGAGAGGATTGCGCTGTGGGCATTCTCTCCTGCTTTAAATATAGTATCTTAAAGAATTCTTAAAGGTTTCCCCGATTTATTTTTAATATACGTTTGGAGTACAATAGACCTAAGGAGGATGGTTATGTACAATATACTGATTTGTGACGATGAAAAGGACATTGTAAATGCACTGAAGATTTATCTGGCAGATGCAAATTACCGGCTGTTCGAGGCTTATACCGGGAAAGAAGCGCTGAAAGTAATCGACAGCCAGGATATCCACCTGGTGCTTATGGACATCATGATGCCGGTGATGGACGGCATCTCAGCCATGGTAAAAATCAGGGAAAAGAGCAATGTGCCTGTAATTTTGTTGACAGCCAAAAGTGAGGATACCGATAAGATTCTGGGGTTAAATGTAGGAGCAGACGATTATATTACCAAGCCCTTCAATCCGGTAGAGGTGGCTGCACGAGTAAGGAGTCAGCTGCGCAGGTATATGCAGCTGGGCGGTGGAAACATGAAACAGACGGTGCTTTCCATAGGCGGTATTGAATTGGATGACAAGGCGAAAAGCGTTACACTGGATGGGGAGCCGGTGGCGCTGACTCCTACGGAGTATGAGATTTTGAAGCTACTTATGGAGCACCCTGGACAGGTATTTGCACCCAAGGACATTTACCAGAGAATCTGGAATGACCTTCCCTACGGAAGTGAGAACACCGTAGCAGTACATATTCGTCATCTTCGGGAGAAACTGGAAATCAACCCTGCAGAACCACGTTATCTTAAGGTAGTCTGGGGGCAGGGCTACAAGATTGAGAAAGGGCCGAGAGAATGAGGAAGAAGCGATTAACGGAAAGGTTTGTGTTGAAAGTCTTTGCATATTTCATGACAGTGATTTTGTTCTTTGGTACTGTGGCGGGGATGGTTGGCATTACTGTCATGATGGATGAAGGATTTTATAACAAAAATCTGGATAAGCTTAAGACAGAGGCCATGGCAGATATTGCCATGCAAAAAGGGAAAGATATACTGTCCATGTTAAGTGCCGGAGAAGCGGAATCTGCAAACCTTTACTGTGAAGATACCAATCTGCAATATCAGCTGCTTGACCGGGATGATTTAATTCAGGATGAAAGTCATGGTGTCCGTGGCATCAGCTATGTTTATAGTATTTATGGAGAGGAAGATGCGCCCGTGGTACTTAAAATGATCACCAGTTCCGGCGTGATATCCAGTATGGTCTTTTCCAGGGAAAAAACGGCTGCTTTGAAAAACGGCTGGATACTGAGGCTGTATGTGAATAAGGAATTTCCATATGAGGACGAATTCAGCAAGATATTTTATGTATATGATTGGCTGTATGCTTATCGTTATGCCTTCATTGGCGTGACTGTTGCGATGGGAATCCTGTGTATTATCAGCTTTGTCTTCCAAATATGCAGTGCGGGAAGACGATATGGTGAAGATGGGGTACATGCAAGAGGGCTTGCAGCGATTCCTTTTGATTTGCTGAGTGTGGGTGCTGTTGTGGCAGCAATATTTATTTTGAAAGGCTTTTTTGATTACTTTTACCGGTATAGCCTTGAGACGATTCTGGCGTTGGTGCTTCTTGTGGTCGGTTTTGTGGCAGCTGTAGGTTATTGCATTATATGGGCGATTCAGGTAAAAGCCGGTATCTGGTGGAAGAATATGTTGATTTGCCGGATACTCAGAGGAATTGCTGCCGGCTGCCGTTTCTGTATCCGGGGAATTACAGCAGTCTTCAGGAATCTCCCGAACCTGGTGCAGGTGCTGATCGGGCTGGGAGGACTGTTCATTGCAGAGATGGTGATACTTGTGATACTGGGCATACTTTATTGGGATCTTACAGATGCCCTGTCTATCATTTGGTTCCTGGAAAAAATCATTCTGATTCCGGTGGTACTGTACTTTGCCCTTGTCAACAGTAAGCTGGCAGAAGGAGGCAGAAGGCTTGCCGACGGAGAGCTGGATTATCAGGTGGATACAGGAAAGATGTTCGGAAATCTGAAGGAGCAGGGAGAAAACCTCAATAGAATCGGTGAAGGCATGAACGTCGCGGTAGAGGAGCGCATGAAGAGCGAACGTCTGAAGACGGAGCTGATAACCAATGTATCCCATGATATCAAGACGCCGCTCACCTCTATTATCAATTATGCAGACCTGATTGTGGAAGAGCCAACTGAAAATGCAAGGATCACAGAATATGCAGAGGTGCTGAAGCGCCAGTCAGCACGGCTAAAGAAGCTGATAGAAGATCTGATGGAGGCGTCCAAAGCTTCCACCGGCAATATCGAAGTACATATGGTGCCCTGTGAAGTAGGTGTGCTTCTGACCCAGACCATGGGGGAATATGAGCAGCGGCTGGCAGAGTTGGGACTGGAGTTGGTAGCCAGACAGCCGGAACATCCGGTGCGGATCATGGCAGACGGCAAGCTTTTGTGGAGAGTATTTGATAATTTGCTGAATAATATCTGTAAGTATGCTATGGGAGGCACCAGAGTGTATCTGACAGTGGAAGAACGGGATGATAAGGTAGCTATTGCATTTAAGAATATTTCCAAGTACCCGCCGGACATTTCAGCAGAAGAACTGAAAGAACGCTTCGTACGGGGAGATAAGTCACGCCATACGGAAGGAAATGGACTGGGATTGTCCATTACACAGAGCCTGACGCAGCTTCAGGGGGGGGAACTGGAGCTGACGGTGGACGGGGACTTCTTCAAGGTGGTGCTGATGTTTGATTCAAAAAGTTCTTGACATTTGACTGAAAAGGGAGTATTGTCTTAATCAAGAAACAGACAGTTTCCCAACTCAATATGTTTTGTAAACCTGTGAGAAAGAGAAGTAAGCTTAAGTGAGTATTACAGAGAGCTGCCGGCGGTGGGATGGCAGTATAGGAGCTTTTGCCGAATGGACTTTCGAGGCCGGCCCGAAAGAGCAGTAAAGTAAGTAGGCGTCGGCGGGATTCGGACCCGTTATCAAGCCGATGTGCATGATGGTGCATAGAATGAGAGGACATCAGTCAATTTGAGTGGTACCGCGATAATAATGGTTGAATTATTAGCGTCTCAAATGCGTTAAGCATTTGAGGCGTTTTTTTTCGCGAATCGGCAGAGCCAAGTGCGTTTGAAGAGCAGAGGCCCGTTAGGGACTGTCGATGACAAGTACCAACAATGTTCCCTCCTTACAGGCGCAAGACAAAACTAAATTTTGCAGGCCTAAAAGGCAGAAAAGGAGCGTATTATGAAGAAGAGATTTTTAGCAGTTGTATTGGCAGCAGTTTGTGCAGCAGGTATCTTTACCGGTTGCGGCAGTGAAAAAAAGAGTGGATATACGATTGGTATCTCCCAGTTTGCAGTGCATGGTTCTCTGGATAACTGCAGAGAAGGTTTCCTGGCAGGACTGGCGGAGGAAGGCATCGTAGAGGGAGAGAATCTGACCGTTGAGTATGTAAATGCCCAGGCAGATCCCGGTACAGCAGGTCTGACTGCTGATAATTTTGTCACCAAGAAGGTGGATCTGATCTGTGCCATCGCAACACCCAGTGCCATGACAGCATATAATGCGACCATGAATACAGACATTCCTGTGATTTATACGGCAGTATCTGATCCTGTGGAAGCAGGACTTGCAGGAGAGGATGGTATACCGGTGGGCAACATTACCGGTACTTCTGATGCATTGGCAGTAGAAGAGCAGCTTAAGATGATTCGTCAAATCCTGCCGGATGCTGAGAAAATCGGTATTATTTATACTACAAGTGAAGCCAATTCCATCAGTACAGTAGCCAAGTATAAGGAACTTGCAGGTGCGTATGGCTTTGAAATTGTGGATACAGGCGTAACAGCTATTTCAGAGGTAGCTCTGGCAGCAGCAGACCTGGTAAGCAAGGTCGACTGCATTTCCAATCTGACAGACAACACCGTAGTAAGTGCTTTGCAGACAGTTCTGGAAGAGGCTAACAAGAAGAGTATTCCTGTATTTGGTTCCGAAGTAGAGCAGGTAAAAGCAGGATGTCTGGCTGCTATGGGTCTGGAATATTATGAACTGGGTATCCAGACTGGTAAGATGGCTGCCAAGGTTTTAAAGGGAGAGGCAAAAGCTTCCGAAATGGCATTTGAAGTGATCACTGAGCCTAGTCTGTATGTGAATACCGCAGCAGCTGAGAAAGTAAATGTTACATTGGCAGATGATTTCGTGGCAGGAGCTTATCAGAAATTTGATGAAATCGTAGTAGAATAAGTTCGCAGGCGGTTCGTCAGGGGCGAACCGCCGATAAAAAGCAGTTAAGGAGTTAGAATCATGGCATTATTATTGAGTGTCCTGGAGCAGGGAATGATTTACGGAATCCTGGCTTTAGGCGTTTACATTACTTACAAAATACTGGATTTTCCGGATCTTACGGTAGACGGAAGTTTCCCTTTCGGAGCCGCAATCACCGTTTTCATGATCAGTAAGCTGGGACTGCCGCCGGTACTCACACTTCCCGTTTCTTTCGTGGGAGGAGCGCTGATTGGCATATGTACAGGACTCATTCATGTAAAATTGAAGGTCAGAGATCTGCTGTCCGGCATTATTATGATGACAGGGCTGTACACCATCAATCTTTGGGTGGCAGGCTCCGGTTATGTGCCGATTTTCAATCAGAAGACCATATTTGATAATGATCTGGTGAATGCCGTGATTCCTTCTTTTCTGGCAAATTACAAAAGGGTTATCATAATTTTTGTCATTACCATGATTGCAAAATATCTCCTTGACTGGTATATGAGTACCAAATCAGGATTCCTGCTGCGTGCAGTTGGTGACAATGATACCATCGTTACCAGTCTGGGCGTGGATAAAGGGCTTGTCAAAATCGTGGGACTGTCTATAGCAAATGGTCTGGTGGCATTGAGCGGCTGCATCTATGCACAGCAGCAGAGAAGCTTTGAGATATCCATCGGTACAGGCGCTGTGGTCATCGGTCTGGCAAGCGTCATCATCGGCACCAGCCTCTTTAAAAAGATGACATTGTTACGTGTCACCAGCAGCGTCATTATCGGCTCCATTTTGTATAAGGGCTGTGTAGCACTGGCGATGTTCGCAGGTATCGATCCTAATGCCATCAAGCTTGTGACGAGTGTACTTTTCCTGATAATCCTGGTCATCAGTATGGACAGAAAGAAGGTGGACTAATGCTTCAGCTGGTAAATATCAATAAAAATTATAATCCAGGTTCTGTGAACGAGCTTTGCCTGTTCAAAGATTTTAATTTTACCGTAAAAGACGGCGAATTCGTATCAGTAGTAGGAAGTAACGGGTCCGGCAAGACATCCATGCTGAATATCATCTGCGGAAGCATACCGGTAGACAGCGGCAAAATCCTGATAAATGACAGAGACATTACCAAACAGAAGGATTTCATCCGACAGAAGCATATCGGCAGAGTTTATCAGGATCCCGCTAAGGGAACCTGTCCAAGCATGACGATCCTGGAAAATATGTCCATTGCGGATAATAAAGGAAAGCCTTACAATCTGGGCAGAGGCGTAAATAAAGCCCGAACAGAAAACTACAGAGAGATGCTTCGCCCTTTGAATCTGGGGCTGGAAGACAAGATGGGAGTTCAGGTGGGCTCTTTATCCGGCGGTCAGCGTCAGGCATTGGCACTTTTAATGGCTACCATGACACCCATCGATTTCCTGATTCTGGATGAGCATACGGCGGCACTGGATCCCAAGACAGCAGAGATCATCATGGAACTTACAGACCGTGTTGTCCGTGAAAAGAAGGTGACCACGATCATGGTTACACACAATCTGCGTTATGCGGTGGAGTACGGCAGCCGTCTGGTTATGATGCATGAAGGAAATGTGATCCTGGATAAGTACGGAGAAGAGAAAGCGGCAGTAAAGACGGAAGAAATCATGGGAATCTTTAATAAGATCAGCGTGGAATGCGGTAACTGATTAGAGAACAGCATAAAGAAAATGTTAAGATTGTTTGGGCGTTTCTAAAATAAAAATAAAATGTCTGGAACAATCTTTTCGTTTATGTTAAGATAAATATTATGTAAATTGTTATTATTGACAGAGGTGATTGCTTGAAATTGTGGAATCCAAAGTTAAAAAGTAAATTTGAAGAATCGTTGAAAGCGGTACTTCCGGTCATTGTCATTGTATTGCTTCTTAGCTTTACCATAGCGCCTATTACTCCCAGTATCCTTCTGTGTTTCCTCCTCGGAGCACTGATGGTCATGGTGGGTATGATGTTCTTTACACTTGGTGCTGAAGTGTCCATGACGCCCATGGGTGAAAAAGTGGGAGCAAAATTGACACAGACGAAAAATATCTGGATTATTACAGTGTTATCTTTCATACTGGGAGTTATCATAACGATATCAGAACCGGATTTGCAGGTGTTGGCTACACAGGTACCATCGGTTCCGAATATGACGCTGATTCTGGCAGTAGCAGTAGGTGTAGGTGTGTTCCTGGTAATAGCGCTTTTGCGTATGCTGTTCTCAATTGCGCTGCCACATTTATTGGTGTTCTTTTATTTGATTGTATTTACGCTGGTATTTTTTGTGCCGTCAGATTTCAGAGCCATTGCCTTTGATTCCGGTGGTGTAACCACAGGTCCTATGACGGTTCCGTTTATCATGGCTCTTGGTGTAGGTATTGCAGCTATCCGTACTGACCACCACGCTGCAGATGACAGCTTTGGTCTGGTAGCTCTTTGCTCCATCGGACCGATTCTGGCGGTACTGATTCTGGGCATGATTTATCAGCCGGCAGAAAGCAGCTACAGTGTCACCCGGATTCCCCAGATTGAGAATTCCGTGGATCTGTGGAAGCTTTTTTCTCATGAACTTCCGGCATATATGGAGGAAATTGCAATTTCACTTTTGCCGATCATCTTGTTTTTCGGGCTGTTTCAAGTGTTTGCGCTGCATCTGTCAGGCAGAGCACTGAGTAAGATCGTTGTCGGACTTGTGTATACATATATTGGATTAGTATTGTTCCTAACCGGTGCAAATGTAGGATTTATGCCCGCAGGTAATTATCTGGGAAGAGTGATGGCATCCAATGAATTCCGTATCCTGTTGGTACCCATAGGAGTCTTAATCGGATTTTTCATTGTAAAGGCAGAGCCGGCAGTATATGTGCTGAATCATCAGGTAGAAGAGATCACCGATGGTGCTATCTCGGCAAATGCTATGGGAGCCAGCCTTTCCATCGGTGTCGCAGCATCCGTGGCATTGGCGATGATCAGAGTATTGACGGGTATTCCTATTCTGTATTTCCTGATTCCCGGTTATGCCATTGCAATCGGTCTGTCCTTTTTTGTACCGAAGATATTCACTGCGATTGCATTTGACTCCGGTGGAGTTGCATCAGGTCCCATGACTGCTACATTTCTTCTGCCGCTTGCACAGGGAGCCTGTATCGCAGTGGGCGGAAATCTGGTAGCGGATGCTTTTGGTGTTGTAGCTATGGTAGCCATGACGCCGCTTATCACCATTCAGGTACTCGGTATGGTATATCAGCTGAAACAGCGCTATGGCAAGAAGAGCGAAGTGGAATATGCATTTGCTGCGCTTGACGAGGATGCTATCATTGAACTGTAGCTTTTATGAGTTTATAACGTATGTGCCGGACTGTGAGAGCAGCTGACGCAGGAATGAGGTATAAATGAGCGAATTGTATTTTATGGTAACGATTACCAACCGTAATCTGACGAAACGATTTGCCACGTTTTATCAGGAGATGGGCGTGGATATATCTACTATAACGGTAGGGCGGGGAACCGCCGCCAGCGAAATACTGGATTATTTCGGCCTGGAAGGAACCGAGAAATGTGTGCTTTTCCATGTGGTGACGAAAGAGAAATGGAAGCTTTTGAAGCAGGGGCTTCAGCGGAAAATGCAGATTGATGTGCCGGGAATCGGAATCGCCTTCGTGATACCGTTAAGCAGTATCGGAGGCAAGAAGGCGCTTAACTATTTGACCAGTGGGCAGGATTATATAAAAGGAGAGGAATCAACTTTGAAGGACACAAAATATGAATTGCTTGTAGTAATAGCCAATCAGGGGTATACGGAGCTGATTATGGATGCTGCGAGAGCAGTCCATGCAGCAGGCGGAACTGTGATCCATGCTAAGGGAACCGGTACAGATAAAGCTGAGAAGTTCCTGGGAGTGACACTGGTACCTGAGAAGGAGATGATATTCATCGTAGTGCGCAAAGATCAGAAGAATGATATCATGCGTGCCATTATGGATAATGCCGGGCTGGAGTCCAAAGCCAGATCCATCGTATTCTCACTGCCTGTTACAGATACTGCCGGAATGCGTCTGATGGAAGAGATTGAAGGCGACGAAGTTTAAGAAAATTTAATAAAAGTGTTGACAAGAGGAACAGAGTGTGATAATTTAACTATTGCGTCAACTATATATACAGTCGAAGTTTGTAGGAAAAAGCTTAAGCTTGCCGAAGGAGTAACACTCTCAGGCTTCCGCAGTGCGGATGAGGACTATGAACGGATGTGACTCTGGAGAATCCCGTTGAGTCGGGTGCCGAAGGTGCAAAATATGCGAAAGCATATCAATCTCTCAGGCAAAAGGACAGAGATAGAACCGAATGATTCTGCTTTACTTTTTGAGAGATTGTTTCCATGAATGGAGGCAGTCTTTTTTTGTCCCAAAAGTCAGAAAATCCAATGCGTGAAAGACGTGGCTGTCAGGTGAAAGGCGTAAATTGTTTATAGAGGAAAGGGATTAATAAAATGGAAGCGTTTAATGAACTGCTTGTCAAAATTGATGATTTCGTATGGGGTGTGCCCCTCATGGTGCTGATTATGGCAGGAGGACTGCTCCTGACAGCCAGACTGGGGCTGCTGCAGGTGCGCAGATTACCCCTGGCACTGAAATTCATGGTGAAGAATGAAGATGACGGTCACGGAGAAGTTACTTCCTTTGGTGCACTCTGTACCGCATTGTCAGCTACTATCGGTACCGGTAATATCGTAGGTGTGGCGACAGCTATCGCAGCCGGTGGTCCCGGTGCATTGTTCTGGATGGAGGTGGCTGCATTCTTTGGTATGGCTACCAAATATGCGGAAGGTCTCCTGGCTGTAAAATATCGTGTGGTAGATGAGAATAATCATGCGCTGGGTGGACCATTCTATTATATTGAGAAAGGTATGGGTAAGAACTGGATCTGGCTTGCTAAGGTTTTTGCATTCTTCGGAGTGTGCGTAGGTCTGTTTGGTATCGGAACCTTCTCTCAGGTAAATGGTATTTCCTCTGCAGTTAATAATTTCTTTGACCCGAATCAGTCATGGACAGTGACCATTCCCGGAATCGGAACTTACTCCTGGACTGTAGTAATCGCCTCTCTTATCTTGAGCTTGTGTGTAGCTTTGGTATTGATTGGCGGTATTAAGAGAATTGCAAATGTATCTCAGATCGTTGTTCCGTTTATGGCAATTATCTATGTTGTACTCAGTGTGATTCTGATTATCTATAACATTACTGAAGTTCCTGCTGCTATCGTTACCGTTGTAAAAGGTGCGTTCAATCCGAAAGCAGTGACCGGTGGTGTCGTAGGTACTATGATAATAGCAATGCAGAAAGGTGTTGCAAGAGGTATCTTCTCTAATGAGTCAGGTCTTGGTTCTGCACCGATTGCTGCTGCAGCAGCTCAGACCAAGGAGCCGGTTCGCCAGGGTCTGGTATCCATGACCGGTACTTTTATCGATACCATTATTATTTGTACGATGACCGGTCTGTCTATTGTTCTTACAGGTGCATGGCAGGTGGAAGGTCTGGAAGGTGTACAGATTACTACTTATGCATTTAACAATGGTCTGCCGATTCCTACAGTGGTATCCTCCTTCCTGTTGATGTTATGTCTTGTATTCTTTGCATTTACTACCATTCTTGGATGGGATTACTATTCTGAGCGTTGTCTGGAATATTTGACCGGTGGTAAAATGAAGGCAGTTAAGGTATATCGGTGGCTGTACATTTTAGCTGTATTTATCGGACCTTACATGACTGTTAAAGCTGTATGGACAATTGCTGATATCTTCAATGGTTGATGGCCATCCCGAATATGATCGCACTCTTTGTATTAAGCGGAGTGGTTGCTAAGGAAACCAAAGACTTCTTTGACAGCAAGAAGCATATGAATAAATAAACAACTTCTTTTTGATATGTGAAAATGAAATGATTCAATATTTCACAATGTGGTTTTTAAAACTACATAGCGTGGTATTGAATCATTTATTTTGCGTCAAAGCCTTGTGTTTCACTCTGATATTTGGTATAATCACTCGTGTGGGCAGATGACCGTAATGAAGCAGAGGGAAATCAGCTGCCGGTACAGAAAGGAAGAAATTATGAACGATTATATTATCAGTTGCTGTTCTACGGCAGATTTAGCGGAAGAACATTTTGCGAAGAGGGAGATACGCTATATCTGTTTTCATTTTGAACTGGATGGAAAGCAGTATGCGGATGATTTGGGAAAGTCCATAGGATTCCATGATTTCTATCAGGCCATGGTAAACGGAGCAGATACCAAGACTTCACAGGTCAATGCAGAAGAGTACAAAGATTATTTTGCTTCTATTTTGAAAGAAGGCAAGGATATTCTCCATGTGTGCCTCTCAAGCGGTATTTCCGGCTCTATCAATTCTGCCATGATAGCCAAAGAGGAACTGGAAGAAGAATATCCTGACAGAAAAATTTATATCGTAGATTCTCTGGCAGCATCCTCAGGTTTTGGATTACTGATGGATAAAATGGCTGATTTAAGAGATCAAGGAATGAGTCTGGAAGAATTGTATCAGTGGACTAATGAGAATAAATTAAAGCTTCATCACTGGTTCTTTTCAACGGATCTTACTTTTTTCGTAAAAGGAGGCAGAATCTCTAAAACATCAGGCTGGGTAGGAACCATGTTGAATATCTGTCCCCTGTTAAATGTGAATAACGAGGGCAAGTTGATTCCCAGATATAAGATTCGCACCAAGAAGAAAGTCATCAAGGCAATCGTGGATAAAATGGAAGAGCATGCCCAAAACGGTCTTGATTACAATGGAAAGTGCTACATATCCCAGTCAGATTGTTTTGAAGATGCTAAAGAGGTGGCGGATTTGATTGAAGCCAGATTCCCGAAATTAAACGGAAAAGTTGAAATTAATGATATCGGAACCACCATTGGCAGCCATACAGGTCCCGGAACAGTGGCATTGTTTTACTGGGGCGATGAAAGAGGCGAATAAAATTTAATTAGAACTTGCATGTCCTGTTCCCTTTTGGTATTAACAATTATTTAAAATTAAGAAAAGAATGATTGCAACTGTCGCCCGGACATGGTAAAATGTCTGAAAAGGAAAATAACGGAGGGTACGACCATGACTGCTAAAGAATGTATCAAAGGGCGCAGAAGCATCCGAAAATTTACAGACCAGCCGGTTCCACATGAACTGCTTGCCGAAATCGTAGAGACTGCTTCCTATGCTCCCAGTTGGAAACACACTCAAATTGTCCGCTATATTGCGGTAGAGGGGGAGAACAAAGCAAAACTTGCCAAATGTACTTCCACTTTCCCAAATAACGGCGCGATCATGGAAAATGCGCCCATGGTGATTGCAGTTACCATTATTAAAGGCCGCAGTGGCTTTGAAAGAGACGGTTCTTATACTACGAAACGTGGTGACTCCTGGCAGATGTATGATGCAGGTGTTGCCAGCGAAGCTTTCTGTCTTGCAGCTTATGAACAGGGCCTTGGTACCGTTATTATGGGTATCTTTGATGAGGAAGAGGCTTCTGCAGTTCTTGAGATTCCGGAAGGAAGAGAACTGGTTGCTTTGATTCCTGTCGGTTATCCTGCTGAGGAGCCTGTTGCTCCCAGACGTAAGCCCGTGGAAGAATTATTATCCTATAAATAAAATATGAAGTCGAAGGGAGTTTTCTCTTCGACTTTTCTACGGCTAATTACTTGCTTTTCATTGCATAATAAACAAATTAAAGGTGCCTGCCTAAGGCGGAATGGAGGAAATATGAGACATTTAATGAATCCCCTGGATTTTACAACCGGAGAGTTGGACAAGCTCTTCGACCTTGCCAATGATATTGAGCAGAACCCTGCCAAGTATGCACATGCCTGTGAAGGGAAGATCCTGGCAACCTGCTTCTATGAGCCAAGTACGAGAACACGTTTGAGCTTTGAATCAGCTATGACACGCTTGGGCGGAAGAGTCATCGGCTTTTCAGATGCCGCTTCTTCTTCCGCAGCAAAAGGAGAGAGTGTATCTGATACAATTCGCATTATTTCATGTTATGCAGATATCTGTGCCATGCGCCACCCCAAGGAGGGTGCTCCAATGGTAGCTGCTGAGAAGTCAGGCATTCCTGTCATCAACGCAGGGGACGGCGGACATCAGCATCCCACACAGACGCTGACTGACCTTTTAACCATTCGCAGCCTGAAAGGAAGATTGGATAATTTTACTATCGGCTTGTGCGGGGACTTGAAATTCGGTCGAACCGTACATTCCCTGATCGATGCCCTGGTGAGATATGAAAATATCCGCTTCATCTTCATCTCTCCGGAAGAACTGCGTGTACCGGATTACATTACAGAAATGCTTCGTGCCAGGAAAATCCCTTACGAAGAGGTCATTCGCCTGGAGGATGTTATGCCCGGTCTGGACATGCTGTATATGACTCGTGTGCAGAAGGAACGTTTCTTCAACGAAGAAGACTATATTCGTTTGAAAGACTTCTATGTTCTGGATACTGCGAAAATGGCTCTTGCAAAAGAGGATATGCTGGTACTTCATCCCCTGCCCAGAGTAAATGAGATTTCAGTGGAAGTGGATCAGGATCCAAGAGCAGCTTATTTCAAACAGGCTCAGTACGGTGTCTATGTCCGCATGGCACTGATTTTGACGCTGCTTGGCATTCAGGTACAGTAGAGGCAATGCATCTTATAGTTTCAGAAAGTTTACAGTAGCCGCTTTTATGCGAGAAGAGAGAGGTAGATATGTTGAACGTAGGTAAAATAGAAGAAGGTTTTGTTCTGGACCACATCAAAGCCGGTAAAAGCTTATCCATTTATGAGCATCTGCAGCTGGACAAGTTGGACTGCACAGTTGCAATCATTAAGAATGCACGCAGTGAGAAAATGGGAAAAAAGGATATTTTGAAAGTAGAATGCGATATTGACAAACTGGATTTGGATGTGCTTGCTTTTATCGATCACAATATCACTGTCAATGTCATCAAAGATGGTGAAATTGTAGACAAGAAAGTGCTGGTACTGCCCAAACAGATTAAAAATGTGATCAAGTGCCACAATCCCAGATGTATCACATCTATCGAACAGGAGTTGCCTCACGTTTTCGTGTTGGCAGACGAAGAGAAGGGCGTGTACCGCTGCAAGTATTGTGAAGAGAAGTACCATGAAAGCGCGAAGAAGAAATAACTGCTTCCTGTCCGAGACTTATCCGGTATCTTATAAGTTAGTTTAGAAAAAAGCCCTGGTGATTCATTCCAGGGCTATGTTTCGTGTTGCTTCGCTGCTTACAGCATCAAGTTTTTTAATTTGCCTCTTCCATTTTACAGGGAAGTATGTTATACTTAGACACGTGTTAAGACAAGTTGTTAAGTGAGTTCTGCATGGGGGTATAGCTCAGCTGGGAGAGCGCTTGCATGGCATGCAAGAGGCCGTGGGTTCAAGTCCCATTATCTCCACTATCTAAAGACACCATTGAAATCCGCCCAAGGGTTGGACTCAATGGTGTCTTTTCTATAAAACCCAGAGTCAAAATTGGAGCTACCGAAGTAGCTCCATGCATTTTATAATATGACAGAAAAGTGCAGATGTGACCAAAACTCGCTATTCGCCTTTGCTGATGACTTCTAATATATCAATCAAGTCATATATGGTATTCAGTTGTACATCCCGTTCCAGAATGTTCCAAAGAAGGATACAGTACCTATATTTTACATCCGCAATTGTTTCCTGTACACGCTAGGCGGTAACCCCGTCTGTTGTGCAAACACCTTATGGAAATAACTCGAGGAAGAAAATCCGAGGCAGGCAGAGATCTCCGAGATAGAAAGATCGGTAGTCTCAAGCAGCTTCTTGCTTTCTGTTATTTTCTCGCGCTGAATATACTGGGTGATAGTCAGCCCTGTCTGGCTGATGAAATGTCTGCATAGATGTTCACTGCTGTGTCCCAGGCGTTCTGATATTTCCTTAACTGAAATCTTTTCGTATAGATGCGCGTGAATATCCTGGCAGATTTTGGTGGCTAAAACAGAATCGGTATCAGGTATTCTGTGTCGGGCAGTTTTCTGGGCAAATTCCATAAGCATCTGCTTGAACAGAATGTCAAAATCTGAATCGGTTTCAATCTCATTGGCGAGCCGATAATATTTTTCGGCCAGCGCGGTACTGTCTTTGAAGGGCACATTTCCCTCTTGGGCACTATTACAGGCCAGCGTAGTGGAAATGATCAAAAGACTTTGCAGATTATTGTTGATGCCTGCTCCAAAATCAGGAAGATGGTCCGTTGTAACAGAAAAATCTCTCAGACTGGATTCCAGGCGGTCGCACTGACCATATTTTATGCAGGACAGGATACAGCGGAAAAAGGGGTTATTGCCGGAAGGTGTAAGGGTGTGTAAAGCGGTCGGATGATCGGGTGCGTATGATGTGGATTGGAAGTGGGTATAGGGAATGAAAGAGATTTTCTTGACTTCGCCGTCATGCAGCAATGTGTAAAAGAGTTCCAGAGCATAACGGAAACGTTGATTGGTATATAAGGGGAGTGAGCGAAGCCATTTTGCCAGGTTATCCACTTCCGCCTGTGTCAGGTTTGACACTTCTGAGATATCAATGATTTGTCTGGGAGTGCATTCAAAGGATGTGACCGGTCCCAAAAGAAGTATTTTTTCTTTATGGCGTATCATGCCCAAAAGCAGGTTCTGTGGAGTCAGCGTGGTGAAAGCAGTATGTTCAGGGGTGATTCCGGTACTCAGGAAGATATGGGCCAGATTAGACCGGAAGTCATTGTAAGCAAATTCAATGGAAAGGTTTTCATTGCAGATTGTAAGGGGAATCCCTGTTGCGCGATGAAACATTTCCAGTAAGACATGTATGGTCATATGCGTTCTCCTGTGTAAAAAGTATTTGTTTTATTATACCAAGATAGTGTGGTGGAGAGCAAGCTGAGGTTTAGATAATTTTTATATAAATTGAACAGTAACGAAATGCAATTGCGTTAAAGATTACCTTGTGGTATAGTATTTATAAAGAGAGGAAATTGTAAGGAGGGTCAAAGCTATGGGATATGTAGAGAGAAAACGTTGGTTGTTTTTAGGACTGCCGTTCACATTTACCAAATACATCATAAAGGAAGATTTGATTACCGTTGACAGCGGGCTGCTGAAAACAGTGGAGAATGACTGCTATATGTATAAGGTGCAGGATGTGGAGCTGACGGCTACTTTGATTGAGAAAATGTTCGGTCTGGGAACAGTGGTCTGTCATACGGGAGATACTACTCACCCGAAGCTGGTATTGCAGCACATCAAGCATGCAAGAGAGGTTAAGGAGTTTATCTTAAGGGAGTCAGAGGAAGCCAGACTAAAGAGGCGTACTGTGAATATGCTGGATATCGGTTCGGATGCACTGGATGATGATGGGGAGCAGCTATAATCTCGCTTATAAGAAGAGGAAAAGTATGGAATTAAATATTTTTCAACAGCTCTACAGTATGGCAGATACCATTATTGTACAGTCGAAGGCAGTTTTTTGCGGGGAAGCAGCACACGCTCAAACAGAAGCCCTGCAGCAAACCAGAACGGGGCGTAATCCAGTCTGATATATCGTTTGATATTCCAGCGGGAGTGTTGATAATCCCAGGGACATAAGCCGTGTTTGCCCAAGAAAGTACCGGACAGGTATTCTACAGAGAAGATCAAGGACATATAAGATAAGCCTCTGAACCAGGTCGGTGCAGCGTGCAGCAGCCTGGCAATGGGTTTTAAAAGGGCAGCGCAGCCATAAATGGGGAACATCCACAGGGAGGTTGCACCTTTCAGGTTAAGCTCTCTGCGGCGCAGGGAGTCTAGAGCGGTAAAAGTGATTTCCATGCACCAGCCAATGGTGCCGCATTTTATAAAATTACGAAGGAAGGTCATGTGATGCCTTTCCGGTTGCTGGGGCGGATGTTTTTTGAGCAACCAATGAATTTGTTGATAGTAATCATTCTGCCATAGCATTTCTGCGAATGGAGCGGACTGAATTATAACTAGTATGTCCGTGTTGAAAATATTTATTCGAGAGAGAAATAGCATGAAATATCAGGAAGCGTTAGATTATTTAGAATCATTAAGTGCATATAATATCATGCCGGGACATGAAAATATTGGGAGATTGAGTGAATATCTGGGGAATCCTCAGGAAGGATTAAAGTTCGTGCATATTACTGGGATCAACGGTGATGGTTCTGCAATTGCTTATGTTTCTTCAATTTTAAAATGTGCAGGCTACAGGGTAGGGCAGTTTTCTTCTTCGTTTATCTTTGACTACCGGGAGAAGATTCAGGTAAATGAACGGCCGATTACTCAGAAAGCAATTTGTCAGGGAGTAGAGTTGATTCAGGAGGCTTGCGAGAAAATTACAGCTCAGGGCTATCCTCATCCGACGTCTTTGGAAGTGGAGATGGCGCTGGCTTTCCGGTATTTTAAGGAAAAACAGTGTGATATCGTAGTGCTGGAGACAGACAGCCTGTGGGATGATGTAGTACAAAATATTGGTATCAATATAATACGATCTATCAGTATGGATCAGACGGCTGCCGGGGCGAAAGCAACCTCAATTCGTTATGGGCTTGAGCGGCAGCGATTTCGTATCGGCGAATATAAGAATCTTGAGATTGGCATGGCTGGAAAATTCCAGGTAGAGAATGCTGTGCTTGCGCTGGAGACGGTGAAGGTACTTACGCAGGAAGGATATCCGGTCAAAGAGGAAGCAGTCCGTCAGGGTCTGGCCAAAGCTAAATGGCAGGGAAGCTTCAACGTCATTGGCAAGAAACCGTTTTTTGTCGTAGATGGGGCTCATGATGAGGATTCGGCAAGGAAACTTGCAGATTCCATTGAATGTTATTTCCCCAACAAGAGAATTATCTATATCATGGGGGTATTGCATGATTCTGAGTATGAGAAGATGATTGCGCTGACGCATAAATATGCTGATCAGATCATAACAGTGACACCTCCCAGGAACTTAGGAGGGCTGGAGGCCTATGATCTGGCGGTAGAGGTGGCCAGAGTTCATCCGCAGGTGACTGCCGTGGACAGTCTGGAGGAAGCTTTGGAGATAAGCCGGCTTCTGGCCGGTAAAGAAGATGTGATACTGGCTTTTGGATCTTTATCTTATCTTGGAAAGCTGATAAAGCTTGTAAAGGGCAGCAAGTATTTTTGAGAAAAGTGAGCACATAGTCCGGTAAAGAGCCCGGTGAGCATACCGCCCAGAATGAGGAAGGGCAGATACACCAGCACGCCGGGTACCTGTGTGATCAGAAAGGCAATCAAAAGCTGCCCCAGGTTGTGTGCGATGCCGCCGATAATACTTGTCAGAAATAGGTAATGCCCGGCGAGCAGTTTATGGATCAGAGCCATGACAATCAGACTCCCTATACCGCCGGACAGACTGTAGACCAGACTGATAGCCTGCCCTGAGAAAAAGGCAGAGAGCAGGATTCTGACAATGAGTACCAGTGCAGTATCTTTGACAGAGTAATTGCGCAGCAGTATCAGTGTGATGATGTTAGCCAGTCCAAGTTTGATACCCGGAATGGGGACAAGAGGCGGTATCAGGCTTTCCAGGGTGAAGATGATCAGGGAAAGCGCAGTAAATAATGATAGTGTGGTCAGTTTTTTCAGTGTCATGAAGGTACCTCGGTTCTAAAGTAGGGGGAGGCTCAGAAATAGCGTGTCTCAGGGATGGTCAGTGGTCGAACTGCCCCTGATTTCTATCACAAGTCTATGGGGCAGGCAGGTAATGGGAGTCAGAGAATTGATGATAAAACCCTGATTTACGCAAATCTTGTCCGGGCAATCAGCCGCTATGATGCCGATAGCGCCCTGGCGGACTTCGATGGTATTGGTGCCGCCGTCTGTATCGGTCAGTGTGATGATATAAGGTTCTTGTACATGATTCAGGGGAATGCTTTGAATCAGTTTTCCGTTCTGATAAATATCGGCAATGAGGTCCTGCTCTAACAAAGATTTGCGGACGAGTGTGAAGATGGATATCAGGCTGATGCAGGTCAGGGCTATCAGGGAGATCGTTATGATCAAAGCTTTTTTGGCGGATGACTGTTTCATGTATGCTCCTTTTGTGCTGCATTTCAGCGGATGACGGGTTCAAAGGTTAGAGCCTCCGTCAAGGAAAGCGGTTATTAATTCCGGATAAATATAGATACAGTATATCAAAAGGTGTTCAAAAAATGAAGTCTTTTTTGCAAAAAGCAATAAGTGTGAAATCAAGAATGAAAGTAAGAATAAAAGTTATCCTGCCGGCGGCAGCAATGGCATTGTGTCTGTTTACTGCCTGCAGCAGTACGAAGCTACAGCAATATCAACGGGTGGATACTGCTATGGGAACTATTCTTCGGGAAACTGTCTATACCAATGGTGCGGAAGATATCACCGAAGAAATCAGGGATATCATCGTTTCGTTGGAGGAGAATGTGTTATCCTGGAGAAAAGAATCTTCCCGGGTCTATGAAATCAATGAAGGTGCAGGGCATGCAGAGGGCGTCTTGCTGACGGAAGAACTGGCAGAAATTCTTAAGAAAGTTGTTGCAGTTTCCCGGGAAAGTCAGGGGGCTCTGGATGTGACGATCGGGCAGACTGTCAGACTTTGGAGCATTGACGAATATGCGGCAGGCAGTGAGAAATCAGATTTTACCTTGCCTGATCAGGGAATATTGGAAGATACGCTGCAAAAATCCGGTTATGAGAAAATGATTTTGCAGGATGATAGGATTTATCTCCCTGAGGGAATGGAACTGGATCTTGGAGCAGTAGGAAAAGGGATTGCCTGTGATGAAATCCTAAACTTTTTGCGAAACCAGTCTCAGGTTCAGGGAGCGGTGATTTCCATTGGCGGCAGTATCCTGACCTATGGGGAGAAGTCTGATGGAAAATTGTGGAATGTGGGAATTGTAGACCCATTTGAACCATCTTCCTATCTTGGTTCCCTTACATTGGACGGTCAGTGGTGTGTTTCCACTTCCGGAGACTATGAACGATATGTGGAGGTGGATGGTGTCCGTTACCATCATATAATCGACCCTTCTAATGGGTATCCTGCCCATGCAGGGCTTCGAAGTGTTACCATTCTAAGTAAGGATGGCTGTTTGTCAGATGCTCTGTCCACTGCCTGCTTTGTTCTGGGGAAAGAGGAAGGACTTAAACTTCTGGAAAAATATGAGGCCTATGCAGTTATGGTGGAAGAGGACGGCAGCATTGTTTTGAGCCCGGGAGTGGAAACGTTTTTCAAGGTAACAGTTCAGACGAGTCCGTAAGCATGTGTATGGACTCGTCTGAACTGTTACCTTCAGGGAAAGTTAAAACAACCCCTGCCAATACTTGCCACAAGGAAGAAAATATAGTAAAATATTATAATATGTATTTAGCGAAGGAGATTATCAGGGTGGAGAGAGAAAAGTTAGGATCCCGTCTGGGATTCATATTGTTATCAGCAGGTTGTGCCATCGGAATCGGTAATGTATGGAGATTCCCGTACATAACTGGATTATATGGGGGCGGTATTTTTGAGCTATTATATTTATTCTTCCTGGTTGTCATGGGAGTTCCCGTTATGACCATGGAGTTTGCAGTAGGGCGGGCCAGCAGGAGAAGTATCATCAAGAGTTTTACAGCTTTGGAAAAGCCGGGCCGGAAATGGCATCTGCACGGCTATCTGGGTATGGCAGGCAACTATCTGTTAATGATGTTCTACACTACTGTGGCAGGCTGGATGCTTACTTATTTTTATCAGATGCTTACCGGGCAGTTTACGGGAAAAAGTGCTGATGAAGTGGGTGGTATGTTCGTTGATATGCTGGGCAATCCCGTTGTCATGACGGTGGCGATGATAATTGTTGTGGTAGCCGGGATTCTGGTATGTTCTCTTGGACTTCAGAGAGGAGTGGAGCGTATTACCAAATGGATGATGAGTGCTCTGCTTTTGATCATGATTGTTCTGGCTATTCACAGTATTACGATGGATGGCGGTTCGGCGGGACTTAAGTTCTATCTGGTGCCGGATATTGAACGAACATTGGAAGTAGGACTTTTGGATACTATCGTGGCAGCTATGAACCAGGCTTTCTTTACCTTAAGTCTTGGTATCGGTGCTATGGCTATTTTTGGAAGTTACATAGATAAAGGACGAACCTTGCTTGGAGAGTCCATTAATATTGCGGTTTTAGATACTTTTGTGGCTGTGGTGTCCGGTTTGATCATTTTTCCGGCCTGCTTTTCTTTCGGAATCAGCCCGGATCAGGGACCAAGTCTGATTTTTATTACACTGCCCAACGTATTCAATGCAATGACAGGCGGAAGAGTGTGGGGGACGCTGTTCTTTATCTTTATGGCTTTTGCAGCATTCTCAACGGTGCTGGCTGTGTTTGAAAATATTATCTCCTGTGGGATGGATTTATTTGGCTGGAACAGAAAGAAGTCCTGTATTGTTAATTTTGTACTATTGCTTGTGTTGTCCATGCCCTGTGTGCTGGGATATAACGTGTGGAGTGCTTTTGCACCGTTAGGAGCAGGCACTACGATTCTGGATTTGGAGGATTTCTTGGTAAGTAACCTGATTTTGCCTTTCGGTTCTCTGTGGTATCTGCTTTTCTGTGTGACGAAGAAGGGCTGGGGATTTGAAAATTATCTGGCTGAGGCCAATGAAGGAAAAGGTGTAAAGATACCGAGATGGATTTACTTTTATGTGAAGTGGATTCTGCCGGTGATTCTGGTGGCTTTGATGCTTCAGGGAATCCGGAGCAAATTCTTTAGCTAGGAGTTTGTGAAAGAAGGTAGTTTTAAGCCTGCTGATGAAAAGCTGCAAGGGGAGAGGATATTATGGAGCAGAATAATTATTTATATGTAAATGAAGAAACCATCGCACAGATTAATGAGAAGATGCCTCCGGAGGAGGAACTTCAGGATCTTGCAGAGTTTTTTAAGGTGTTTGGCGATACCACCAGACTTAAAGTACTGAATGTTCTGTTATGTTCGGAGATGTGTGTGCTGGATATCGCGGGGATTCTGGGAATGTCCCAATCAGCTATTTCGCATCAGCTGAGAATTCTGAAACAGATGGGGCTTGTGAAGAACCGCAGGGACGGGAAAACCATTTTTTATTCCCTGGCAGATTCTCATATCGTAACCATTCTCAGTCAGGGACTGGATCATATCGAGGAATAAAAACAGTTGGCTATTAATCAGACTGTTATAAAAATAGACATAAAGGAGCTGAGGAAACATGGATTTGTTACAGCTGAGAGACATATTGGATGATATTGACGGACAGATTGTAGAACTATATGAAAAGAGGATGGATATCTGCAAACAAGTGGCAGAATATAAGATTCAAAGTGGCAAAAAGGTCTTTGATAAGCAGCGCGAGATGGAGAAGTTAAGCAAGGTGAAATCTCTGACCCACAATGATTTCAACAGTCGCGGAATAGAGGAATTGTTTGAGCAGATTATGTCTATGAGCCGCAAGCTGCAGTACCAGACTATGGCTGAACACGGAAGCATTGGAAAGCTTCCTTTTATTGGTGTGGATGAACTGGATAAAGTGAAAGCAAGAGTGGTATTTCAAGGAGCAGAAGGCGCTTATTCTCAGGCTGCTATGATGCAGTACTTCGGAGATAGTATTAACAGTTTTCATGTTAATACATTCCGCGAGGCTATGAGTGCCATTGACGAGGGAAGTGCTGATTTTGCGGTACTTCCCATCGAAAACTCTACTGCCGGTATAGTCAGCGAGATTTATGACCTGCTGGTTGAATTTGAAAATTATATCGTGGGAGAACAGATCATTAAGGTAGAACATTGTCTGCTTGGTGTTCCCGGCTGTTCCATAGAGGATATTAAGACGGTTTATTCTCATCCGCAGTCTTTGATGCAGAGTTCCAAGTATCTTTTGAATCATGACTGGAAGCAGATCAGTATGCAGAACAATGCTTTTGCTGCGCGGAAAGTGGCAGAGGATGGAGATAAGAGCCAGGCGGCTATTGCCGGTGAACTGGCAGGTCAGATTTATGGACTTGATGTACTTGAGAAGGGCGTGAACCAGGAAAAGAATAACTCTACAAGATTCATTATTGTAACCAACCAGAAAATTTTCCGCAAAGATGCTAAGAAGATCAGCATTTGCTTTGAGGTACCCCACAGAAGCGGTTCTCTGTATCATATGCTGTCCCACTTTATTTATAATAATCTGAATATGTGTAAGATCGAGAGCCGTCCAATCGAGGACAGGACATGGGAATATCGTTTCTTCGTGGATTTCGAAGGAAATCTGGCAGAAAGTGCCGTGAAGAATGCGCTGAGAGGACTGAGAGATGAAGCACGGAATATGAAGATTCTGGGAAATTATTAAGGAAGAAGGAACAGACAAATGAGGGAACAGGAATTAATCGTATACAGGGAATTTGAAGATGGTGAACTGCTGTATGATATGGCTTGGCTGATGGATCATTATGATGATGAATATTATAATGTGGAGGATATGGCAGGACTTTTCTATGAATGTATCCATAAATTGATCGACCTGGCAGGCAATTATGGATTCTACGGGAATCTGTGGCACTGTTATCTGGCAAATCTTCTTGTAAATAATGAAAACAGCTATTCCTGTGGTTGTGAGATCAGAGGAGCAATTGACGGTACCATCAATGCAGCGGCACTTCATGATATCGTGATTTTCAAGGAGTTCTATGACTTTGATTTTACATCTATGATGGCCACTTTATCTGTGCCGGAATTTTCTCTGGTACAGGATTATGTCAGCAGCAGGCAGGAAAGTAAGGTATATAATAAGAGAATCTGCAAGCGAATCTGTGAGCTGGCGGAGAAGTTCTGTAATGATCATACCCCGGAGGAGATGAAAGATACACTGACCCAGTTCTACAAGGAGTATGGTGTAGGAAAATTCGGTCTGCATAAGTCATTCCGTATCTCCAGGGACGAGGACGGTGTTCATATTGACCCGATTCTTAACATTGCTCATGTACATTTGGACGATTTGGTGGGGTACGAGATTCCTAAGAAGAAGCTGACAGACAATACCCAGGCGTTTGTGGAAGGCAAAAAAGCGAACAACTGCCTGTTATTCGGTGATGCGGGAACCGGTAAATCCTCTTGTATCAAAGCCATTGCCAACGAATATTACGACAAAGGGCTGCGTATTATTGAGGTATATAAGCACCAGTTCCAGGATCTCAACGATGTGATCAGTCAGATCAAGAATCGTAATTATAAGTTCATTATTTACATGGATGATTTGAGCTTTGAAGAATTTGAAATTGAGTATAAGTATCTGAAAGCAGTTATTGAAGGTGGTCTGGAGAGAAAGCCGGAGAATGTACTGATTTATGCAACTTCCAATCGTCGTCATTTGATTCGTGAGAATTACAGTGACAAGGAAGAAATCAGAGAGGATATGCATACCAGTGATACCGTACAAGAGAAGCTGTCACTGGTAGCAAGATTCGGTGTGACTATTTATTTCGGTTCACCGGATAAGAAGCAATTCCAGAATATCGTAAAAGTACTGGCTGAGAGATATGGCGTGGAGATGCCGGAAGAAGAGCTGCTTCTGGAAGCCAATAAATGGGAACTTCAGCACGGAGGTCTTTCCGGACGTACTGCCCAGCAGTTTATTGACTATTTACTAGGAAAATAGTTCACACGTAAGCTTAAGCAGGAAAATGTCGTAGGCGCCTTTTCGAATGGCGCGGGTGTGAACGGAAAAGGGGTACATAAGCAGGTATGAAAACATTTGCAGCAATTGATGTGGGAAGTTTTGAACTTACTATGAAGATTTACCAATTTTCCGGAAAGAATAAGATGCGGGAAATTGACCGTATCGGTCGGCATCTGGCCTTAGGAACAGATACCTATTCAGACGGTAAAATCGGCCCGGAGAAAATGGATGAATTGTGCCGGACGCTTCGGGAATTTGCTGAAATCATGAAGGCTTATAAGGTAGACGATTATAGAGCATATGGAACCAGTGCTATCCGGGAGACGGAGAACACTACCATTATATTGGATCAGATTGCTCAGAGAACCGGAATTAAGGTAGAAGTCCTGAGCAATTCGGAACAGCGTTTTCTGGACTATAAGTCCATTGCATCCAAAGGGGAATCTTTTCGTAAAATTATTGAGGAGAGAACTGCAATCGTGGATATCGGGGGTGGCAGCATTCAGATTTCCCTGTTTGATAACGATGCTTTGATTGCTACACAGAATATGCGGCTGGGCGTACTCAGAGTACAGGACCGTATCAACCATCTGAATGCCAAGCCATCACAGAGGATGAGCCTGGTAGATGAAATGGCATCAGCCCAGTTGACAACCTTTAAGAAAATGTATTTAAAGGATTATACCATTAAGAATATTATTATTGTGGACGACTATCTTTCTCCTCTGGCAGTAAAAAAGGCCGGTAAAGATGGCGCCAGAGCTGTTGCAGACATCCTCGAATATGAAAATCTCTTGGAGCAGCTGCATGTTACATCACAAATGCAGGCGGCAACACTTCTGGATATTTCGGAGGAAAAAGTTCCTCTTGTGTACATCAGTGCTATTGTCATGCGGAGAATTGCGCTTTTGTTTGGAGCAGAGAAAATCTGGGCGCCCGGTGTGACCCTATGTGACGGTATCGCGTATGAATATGCGGAGCAGAATAAACTGCTTGCCGGAGAACATGATTTTGAAAAAGATATCATTGCCTGTGCCATGAATATCAGCAAACGTTATATGGGAAGCAGAAAGCGGGCGGAGACACTGGAAAAGATTGCATTGACTATCTTTGACAGCATGAAGAAAGTGCACGGTCTTGGCAAAAGAGAAAGGTTGTATCTGAGACTGGCAGCCCTTTTACATGATTGTGGTAAATATATCACCATGGTAAATCTGGGAGAGGCTTCTTACAACATTATTATGGCTACGGAAATCATTGGGCTTTCCCATAGGGAGAGAGAAATTGTAGCCAACGTGGTCAGATTCAATCACAGCCCTTTTCTGTATTATGGACAGATGGGTAGTGATACCGTCAATATTGATAGAGGGGCTTATCTGATCATTGCCAAATTGACAGCTATTATGCGTGTGGCTAACAGCCTGGATCGCAGTCACAAGCAAAAGTTAAAAGGAGTAAAGGCACAGCTGAAAGAGAATCAATTGGTGCTGACCGTTGATACTCAGGAAGATATTACGCTGGAAAAAGGATTTTTTGAGGCTCGAGTAGGATTTTTTCAGGAAGTATATAGTATTCAGCCTGTGCTGAAGCAGAAGAAGCAGTTCTAGGAGGACACAATGAGCGAGAAAGAAAGAGATTTCCGGGATCCCGGATTATATACCAACAGAGAATTAAGTTGGGTTCTGTTCGACAACAGGGTCTTAAGTGAGGCAAGAGATAAGAATATTCCGTTGTTTGAAAGGTTGAAGTTCTTAAGCATCACAGCTTCCAACCTGGATGAATTTTTCATGATCAGGGTGGCATCCTTAAAAGACATGGTGCATGCAGGATATGGAAAAAAAGACATTGCCGGCATGACGGCTTCACAGCAGTTGGAGGCTCTGAATGCAGCTATTCATAAACTGGTAGACCTGCAGTATTCTACATATAATCGCTCTCTGCTTCCTCTTCTGGAGCAAAACGGTCTCCATGTCATCTGCAACCATGAGAGTCTGACACAGGAGGAGGCTGCTTTCATTGACCGATATTTTACGGAGAATGTTTATCCGGTACTGACACCCATGGCAGTAGATTCCTCCAGACCTTTTCCTTTGATTCGCAATAAATCCCTGAATATCGGGGCTTTGGTGAGAAAGAAAGAAACAGGGGGAGAGCTGGAATTTGCTACCGTACAGGTGCCAAGTGTGCTTTCAAGAATTGTGGAATTTCCGGCTGCGGGCAGTACGCGGAAAGTTATTTTGCTGGAAGAGATGATTGAAAGGAACATGGATAAATTGTTCCTGAATTACGATATTGTCTGTGCACATCCTTTCCGGATCATGAGAAATGCGGATCTGACCATAGATGAGGACGAAGCGGCCGATTTGTTGAAAGAGATTGAGAAGCAGCTGAAGAAACGTCAATGGGGCGAGGCCATCCGACTGGAAGTAGAAGATGGCATGGATAAGCGTCTTCTGAAGTTCATTAAGAAAGAACTGAACATGGAGGAAGAGGACATCTACTATATCGACGGCCCTCTGGATCTGACGTTCCTGATGAAGATGTGCGGCCTGGAAGGATTTAGTCATTTAAAGACACCGAAATACGAACCTAAGCAGGTGCCGGAGCTTCCTGCAGGCTGCGATATCTTCGAGCAGATCCGAAAAGGAGATATCCTTCTGCATCATCCGTACCAGTCCTTTACTCCTGTGGTGGATTTTATCCGTCAGGCTTCCAAGGATCCTCAGGTCCTTGCTATAAAGCAGACACTGTACCGTGTCAGCGGGAATTCTCCCATCATTGCAGCGCTGGCACAGGCTGCGGAGAACGGCAAACAGGTCTCTGTACTGGTAGAACTTAAGGCACGTTTTGACGAGGAAAATAATATCGTATGGGCAAGAAAGCTGGAGAAGGCCGGATGTCACGTTATCTACGGTCTGGTGGGACTAAAGACTCACAGTAAGATTACTCTTGTGGTGCGCCGCGAGGAGGACGGCATCCGCAGATATGTCCATTTGGGAACCGGTAACTACAACGATGCCACGGCTAAAATGTATACCGATATGGGTATGCTGACCTGTTCCGAGAGTATAGGCGAAGATGCCACAGCAGTCTTTAATATGCTGTCCGGTTATTCCGAGCCCCTTATGTGGAATAAGCTGTCATTGGCACCACTTTGGCTGAAAAATAAGTTCCTGTACCTGATCGGCAGAGAGAAAAAGTATGCTCTGGAAGGCAAGACGGCCAGAATCATCGCAAAGATGAATTCTTTATGCGACCCGGATATCATTGCTGCTTTGTATGAAGCCAGTGCTGCGGGCGTTAAGATTGATCTGATTGTCAGAGGAATCTGCTGTCTGAGAGTGGGAATCCCCGGTGTCAGCGAAAATATCTCGGTACGCTCCATTGTAGGTAATTTCCTGGAGCACAGCCGTATCTTTTACTTTGAAAACGGAGAAAACTATGAAATTTATTGCGGCAGTGCCGACTGGATGCCCAGAAATCTGGAGCGCCGCGTTGAGATCCTTTTCCCGGTGGAGAAGCAGGAGCTGAAGGAGGAATTGCTCCATATCCTGCAGAATCAGCTTAGAGATACAGTGAAAGCGCATATTCTGAAGCCGGATGGTAATTATGAGAAAGTAGATAAAAGGGGAAAGGAAATTTTTAATTCTCAGGATGCTTTCTGTGTGGAGGCTGCAAAGAAGATAGAGGCTGTTTCGGAACCGACTGTGGCTGACAGACGGGTGTTTATTCCGGAGATGCATCACGAGTAGAAAAGCGTTTTCAGGAGATTGTAGTATGAAAATAATACTTGCATCTGCGTCACCAAGGCGCAGAGAACTTCTCCATCAGATTGGCTGGAATTTTGAGATATGTGTCAGTCAGGTGGAGGAACAAATAACGAAAACAATTCCGTGGGAAGTGGTGGAAGAGTTGTCCTGCCGGAAGGCAGAGGATGTATTTCGGCGAGTGTTGGAAAACCGGAAAGTGGAAGCTGCATCGTCTGTTGTGGAAGGGGGAACTACGGCAGCTGAGGCGGAGAATTCAATTCTTGTCATAGGCGCTGACACTATTGTAGCATGTGATGGCAGGATACTTGGAAAACCAACAGACAGGGAAGATGCAGTTGCAATGCTTAAGCTGTTGCAAGGGCGTTCCCACCATGTATATACAGGGGTGACACTTTGCATGCGCCGTACAGATGGAAATATCGTAAAAAATACTTTCCATGAGGCTGCGGAGGTCACATTTTATCCCATGACAGAAGAGGAGATTCAGTGGTATGTGGACTCCGGAGAGCCTATGGACAAGGCCGGCAGTTACGGCATCCAGGGACTCTGCGCCCGTTACATCAGCCAAATTACCGGAGATTACAACAATGTGGTAGGCCTTCCTGTGGGTAGGCTGTACCAGGAAGTACGTAAATTAGGAGGTATTCATGAAGAAAGCAGTCATATTTGACCTTGACGGAACCTTGTCAGATTCCCTGGCAAGCATAAAATATTGTGCAGATCTGGCAGTGGAGCCTTTGGGAATGGGGCCCTTTACCTCACAGCAGTATAAATATTTTGTGGGAGATGGTGCTGCCAATCTGATCAAACGTTGTCTGGCAGCAGGAGGGGATGCAGAACTTACCCATTTTGACGAAGCTTTTGCCAGATATCGTGAGATATTTAAGGAAAACTGTATGTATGAGGTGAAACCGTATGATGGCATCAGAGAGCTTCTGGCAGAATTAAAGAACAGAGGGCTTAAGATTGCGGTGCTTTCCAATAAGCCCCATGCCGAGACCATCAATGTCATTGAGACTTTGTTTGGAAAGGGGTATTTTGACATTATTCAGGGACAGAAACCGGATGTGCCCATCAAACCCAGTCCTGAAGGCGTATTCCGCATTCTGGAGCAGCTTCAGATGACATCGGAGGAGATTCTGTATCTTGGAGATACCTGTACGGATATGCAGACAGGAAAAAGTGCCGGAGCCTTTACTGTAGGAGCACTGTGGGGCTTCCGTGACAGACAGGAGCTGGAGGAGAACCATGCAGATGCTATCGTAGCTCATCCGCTGGAGCTTCTGCAGTATGTGGAAGATTAATTATTGGCATTTTGCACAAAATTTACAAATTGTGGAAAAAAGTGCGATACTCTATTGACGAGAGAGCATATTCTGACTATTATGGTTACAGAATACAAAGTTTGCACAGGAATAAGATTCCTGTCGAACGGTGAAAAAGGAGGATAGATGTATGCATGAATTTGATGATGCAGTACTGGAGTGCTTTTTAGAGAACCAGTTACAGCTTTTCCCTGAACGAGTGGCGGAGAACCTGGAAGCTGCTGAAAGTTTCTTGGAAGAATGCATGGCAGTAGTTGTCGATTCTGCGGATGAAGTAGTTGAGTTCTTCGAAGAAGAAGGACTTGATATCGAAGATCCTGATGAGATTCTTGACGCTGCTGAAGTGTTCGACATTGGCGATGGCAGATATCTGATTGTAGAAGGTTAATAGAGAGACATAGGCTGCGGCTTCAATGGAGGCTGCAGCTTTTTTGATGATATAGGAAATATTTCTAAGGGAAAGCTTGCAGCCCCATTTTCGGCTATTTACCGATAAAGTACTTTTCAATTACTTCAACCAATCCGTCCTGATTATTATCCTTCTCAGTGACAATATCAGCCGCTTCTTTTACAGCCGGATCAGCATTAGTCATGGCAATTCCGGTACCGGCCGCCTCCAACATTGAGATATCATTTTCGGCGTCCCCAACCGCAAAAGTATGGTTATAAGGTATATGCAGGTATTCTGCCACATAAAGCAAAGCGCGGCCCTTGCCGGCAGCTGCGGGCAGGATTTCCAGATACTGGTCACTGGAGAAGATAATCTGCACCCTGTTGCCCAGATGAGGCATGATATGATCGCGGAAATGTTCCAGCACGGAGCGGTCAGTGAGATGAATGCACTGCAGCTTAAAAGAACCCTGTTCCAGACTGCCCGCAATGTTATCTACACACTTTAAGGGAAGATGAGTCCGTCTTGTATAGAAGCGCAGTTCATCGTTTAGTTCATGGCAGACAATTTCCGTATCGGTATAAGCATGGATATGCAGATGTTGTTTTTCTGCCTCGCCGATAATAAATCGGATGTCTTCCATATCCAGGCGGTGCACCAGAATATCAGATGCAGTATCGCAGTCATAAATAAGTGCCCCGTTATTGGAGATGATCAGAGTATTGGGATAATCAATGCCCTGAAGCTTTCGCACCTCCAGAATACTGGGAAGAGGGCGTCCGGAACTTAATATCAAATGATGTCCCATGGCAGTCATACGGTCAAGTGCTGCTTTTGTGCCGGGGGTAATTTCACTTTTATCGTTTAACAGTGTGCCGTCCATATCAGTGAACAGCAGATTGCACTGTGTCTTTTTAAGATCAGTCAGAACATCCTCCGGTACCGCCAGTTTGCCGTATCCTACACCCAAATCCAATCCGGGTTTATTGGATCCGTGAAAATCAGAACCGCCGCTTATCAGCAGATGATGCTTTTCGGCCAACTTACGGATCAGCCGCTCTTCAGCAGTATTGTAGGTAGAATAAATAGCCTCAATCCCAATCAATCCGGCGTCTTTGCATTCTTTCACCAGCTGTTCCAGATTAGCATCGCTCAAATGATACAGAATCGGATGAGCCAATATAGGAATCCCACCCGCCTCCAGAATCAATGTAATTACCTGAAACGGCGTTACTTTTTCTCTCGGCACAAAGCATGGCGCATGATCACCGATATATCGGTCAAAAGCCTCCTGCATACTCTTCGTGTACCTATGGTCCAAAAGATACCGTGCATAATGGGCCCTTGTAATCACACAGTCCGGAAACGCCTCCACCAGCTTCTCATAAGTAATATCGATTCCGGCCTCCCGCAGCAGCCCGCACATCTTCCTGTTCCTTGCAACCCTGCCATCTGCGAATTCCTTCACTTTCTCCAAAAACGCTTCACTATGGTAGTCAATATACAACCCCACAATATGAATGTCCTTCCCATGATACTCAGTTGAAAACTCAATCCCCGGAATCACTTCAGGCACATTAATGCCTTTACTTTTAAGCTCCTCAGCGTATTCCAGAATCTCATCAAGTCCATCCACCGTATCATGATCCGTCAAAGCAAACGCCGCCAGCCCTTTTTTAACGGCATAATCCACCAAGTCTCTCACGGAATAAGTTCCATCCGAACAATTTGAATGCACATGCAAATCCACCATCTTCATTCACTCACTCCTTCCGCCATTCCCTCATGGTGTCCCAGCCCGTCAACCCCTAACATAGTCGATTAATCCTCGTCATCCACCTTATTAGCGGTAAATACAGTACGTTTTCTTGCCATTTCATCGCTTGCAAGATACTCGTCATAAGTAGTAATTTTATCGATCATGCTGCCATTGGGCAGAATCTCCATAATACGGTTAGCCGTAGTCTGCACAAACTGATGGTCATGGCAGGAGAACAGTGCAACCCCCGGGAACTTGATCAGTCCGTTGTTCAGAGCTGTAATAGACTCCATATCCAGATGGTTGGTAGGTTCATCGAAAATCAGGCAGTTAGCACCGCTGATCATCATCTTGGACAGAAGGCAGCGCACCTTCTCACCACCGGACAGAACCTTTACTTTCTTCACACCGTCTTCACCGGCAAAGAGCATACGTCCCAGGAAACCGCGTACATAAGTCACATCCTTAATAGGAGAGTAGCCTGTCAGCCAGTCTACGATCGTCAGATCATTATCAAATTCCTCAGTATTATCCTTGGGGAAATATGCCTGTGAAGTTGTCACACCCCACTTATAGGATCCCTCATCCGGCTCCATTTCACCGGCCAGAATCTGGAACAGCGTAGTCTTAGCCAACTCATTACTTCCTACAAAAGCAACTTTATCTTCGTGATTTAAAATAAAGCTGATATCGTCCAGCACCTTTTCACCATTGATGGTCTTGGACAGATGCTCTACGCAAAGTACTTCGTTGCCGATTTCACGGTCAGGACGAAAGTCGATATAAGGATATTTTCTGCTGGAAGGTTTGATTTCATCCAACTCGATTTTTTCCAGAGCACGCTTTCTGGAAGTAGCCTGCTTGGATTTGGAAGCGTTCGCAGAGAAACGGGAGATGAACTCCTGCAGTTCCTTAATCTTTTCTTCCTTCTTCTTATTGGCTTCCTTCATCTGTTTGATCAGCAGCTGGCTGGACTCGTACCAGAAATCGTAGTTACCTGCATACAGCTGAATCTTACCGTAGTCGATATCGGCAGTATGGGTGCAGACCTTATTCAGGAAATAACGGTCGTGAGAGACAACGATAACGGTATTTTCAAAGTTAATCAAAAACTCTTCCAGCCATGCGATGGCGTCCAGATCCAGATGGTTGGTAGGCTCGTCCAAAAGCAGGATATCGGGATTGCCGAACAGAGCTTTGGCAAGCAGAACCTTAACTTTTACGTTACCATCCAGGTCCTTCATAAGAGAGTAGTGGTAGTCGGTATCGATACCAAGACCGTTTAACAACATTGCTGCATTGGACTCAGCCTCCCAACCATCCATCTCGGCGAACTCAGCTTCCAATTCGCTGGCGCGGATACCGTCTTCATCGGTGAAATCTTCCTTTGCGTAGATAGCATCCTTTTCTTTCATGATTTCATACAGACGCTCGTTACCCATGATAACGGTGTCCATTACAGGATACTCATCATATTTGAAATGGTCCTGCTCCAGAACAGAAAGACGCTGGCCGGGAGTGATGACTACATCGCCCTTGGTGGTCTCCAGCTTGCCGGAGAGAATCTTTAAAAATGTGGACTTACCGGCACCGTTGGCACCGATCAGACCATAGCAGTTACCTTCTGTGAATTTGATATTTACGTCCTCGAACAAAGCTTTCTTACCGATTCGTAAGGTGACATTATTTGCACTGATCATTGTTACATAAACCTTTCTTTCAAATCTTTTTATGAGCGGTTCTTTCAGGAAAAAGAAGCCGTATTGACTGTTACTTTGGGCAAAAAAGCCCACTGTTACTTAGTGTAAGGGAAAAGAGTGGATTTGGCAAGAGGTTTGTTGGGAAAATTCGGATGAATTTGCTGCGAATTTTATATTACAATATAAAATCAATGAAAAACAGAATATAAAACTTGACAAATTACCCGAAAACGGGTACAATATAAAAAACGGTATAAAATTGGGAATGAGAGTAGAAATCACAATAGAAATGCGAGCATAAGAAAGGGGATTGGCATATGACAGAAAATATGGGAGAAAGAATCAAGCGGCGTAAAGAAGAACTTGGAATGACGACTTCTGCTTTGGCAAAGCTGTCAGGTGTACCTGTAGGAACTATTAATAAAATTATGACAGGGGAAACGAAATCTCCGAGATATGATACATTGGCAGCCCTTGAGAAAGTTCTTTTCCCGGAGGAACAAAGAGGTGTTTCCTACAATTATAATGAGAGAGCTGCCAAGCCAATCGGCTGTGAGAGAGAGGGTAATCTTTCCTATACAGCATCAAGACGGGACGAAAAAGAGATTGTAACCAAGAAACAGGGCGAGTACACACTGGCTGATTATTACGCCTTACCGGAAGATGTAAGAGCTGAGTTGATAGACGGTGAGCTTATTTATATGGAAGCCCCCGATTTTGCACATCAATTTATAATATCTGAACTCTCTTTTTTATTAACAAGCTATATCCGGCAAAAGCAAGGGACTTGCCTCGTACTTACTTCACCATTGGATGTTCAGCTTGATTGTGATGACCGCACTATGGTACAGCCGGACATTCTGGTATCCTGTCAGAGAGAAAGAAGAAATACCCGCGGAATATACGGAGCACCTGACATGGTAATTGAGGTGACATCACCTTCCACCAAAAAGAGAGATTATTCAAAAAAGATGGTAAAATATATGGAAGCGGGCGTAAGGGAATACTGGATCGTGGACCTGCAGAAGCGAGTACTAATTACTTACTTTTTTGAAGAAGATATGATACCGCATGTATATACATTTGAAAGTGAGATACCGGTGCGTATCTATCAAGGCGAATGCAAGATTGACTTTAAAGGGATTGCGGAGAGGATGAATGACTCTTACTAGGTGTTACTGAGAAGCAGGTAAACGAATTGACTAAGGAGTAAAGGAATTGAAAAAATGAATACAATAGTGATAGTGTTGATATGTTGTGTGGTTGGACTGGCAGTATTATACCTTCTAATGATTATGCCGAGAATGACACACAAGGCAGATGATGCAACCTTTCGCAAGGTACTGTATGCACACCGGGGACTCCATGACAATGATTCCCGGGCACCGGAGAATTCTATTGCAGCTTTTAAGAAGGCCGTGGAGGGCGGTTACGGAATCGAATTGGATGTACAGCTGTCAAAGGATAAAATCCCTGTAGTGTTTCACGATTATACCTTAAAAAGGGTCTGTAGTGTCGAGGGAAAAGTTTGCGAGTATACCTTTGCAGAATTGCAGGAGTTTAAACTTTGCCAATCGGAAGAGAAGATTCCTCGCTTTGAGGATGTGCTTGCTCTGGTTGACGGAAAAGTTCCGTTGATTATTGAATTTAAAATAGAAGCTGTAGATACTTCTGTTTGTACCTTAGCTGATCAGATGCTCCGCAAATACAAGGGATCTTATTGTATAGAGTCTTTCAACCCTTTGGCATTAGTCTGGTATCGCAGGAACCATCCGCAGATTATGAGAGGACAGCTTTCAGACACTTTTTTTTCCAGAGGAGAACTAAAAGGAGCCTTATATATGATACTGGAGAATATGCTTCTGAATTTCCTGACCAAACCGGACTTTATAGCGTATAATCATAAAGAAGAGAAAAAGCTTTCCAGACGTTTGTGCCGCAGCCTGTACCGTAATACGGCGGTGGCTTGGACTATCAGGAGTGAAGAAGAATTGATATCGGCCCGCAGGAATTTTGATATGTTTATTTTTGATAGCTTTCTTCCAAAAGGTGGAAGTCAGGCATAGCGTGATGCCAGGGTCAAAAGGTCCAACTGTCGTTCATGCTTGCATGATAAGACAGTTGACCTTGGGACCCGCCAAACATGAGGAAGTAGCGATTTACGCAGTAAATCAGCGGATTCCGAATGTTTACAGGATTGCGGGAGTTGCGAAGCAACGGAGCAATCCGTAGGCATCAGTTGGGGATAAAAGACCTTTTGTCCCCAACATCATAGCGTGAATTTTTGCCTGAAATGTAATTGCTTTCATGAAAAAGTACAACACAAAAGGGAGAAAATATCAAAGCGTTTTTGGTAAAATTCAACGAAATTTTAATGCATGACAAAAAATTATCAAAATCTGCTTGATATTCTTTCCGTCAGTTGCTACAATAAGAATATGAATGCAGTGCAGTCTCTTCGCCCAAGCGGAGGGATAGCATTCTTTTGTGTGGGTGGATTTGAAGTACATATTGTGTATTTTGGGTCAGGGTTAATCAACACATAACATTTTGTCATTAAAATTTATAAGGAGACAAAAAGCATGAGAAAATGGGTTTACAAATTTAAAGAAGGAAACGCAGACATGAGAAATCTGCTTGGTGGTAAAGGTGCCAACCTTGCAGAAATGACCAACCTGGGTCTTCCTATTCCTCAGGGTTTCACTGTAACCACTGAAGCTTGTACCGATTACTACAATAACGGCAAGCAGATTTCTGAGGAAATCCAGCAGCAGATTTTCGAGAACCTGGCTGATCTGGAAGCACTGATGGACAAGAAATTCGGTGATACCGAAGATCCCCTGCTTGTATCTGTTCGTTCCGGTGCAAGAGCATCTATGCCTGGTATGATGGATACCATTCTGAACCTGGGTCTGAACGATGTTGCTGTAGAAGGCTTCGCTAAGAAGACAGGCAATCCCAGATTTGCATATGATTCCTATCGTCGTTTCATCCAGATGTATTCTGACGTAGTTATGGAAGTTCCTAAGTCCTTTTTTGAGAAGATTATCGATGAGATGAAAGAAGAGAAGGGCGTTCACTATGATACAGAGCTGACCGCTGAAGATCTGAAGGTTCTGGCTGAGAAGTTCAAAGCTGTTTACAAAGAGGCTATGAACGGCGAAGAGTTCCCTCAGGATCCCAGAGAGCAGTTGATGGGTGCTGTTAAGG